>NZ_JFAN01000004.1:0-214602 GCF_006408855.1 Bifidobacterium sp. UTBIF-68
CATATTACTCTCCATCTGCAAGAAACCGACGGTCTTCTTTTCTGAGAGAGGGAGACCGTCGGTTTCGTCAAAAACTGGAGGACCAGTGAAGTCGCGGAATAGTCCGATGATGGATGTGACTCTCGACTCTATCGGAAAGGCCGCTGAATGAATCCCATCCTCCGCAACCTGATTGTCGAAACGCTGGTCGTCATCCTCTTGGGAATATTGCTCGCCGCACGCATCGCTCCGGCCGAAATCGCATTCCCATCCGTCATCATCGTGGGAATCGCCGCCATATTCAACGCCATCATTCTCGTCGTGGGGCCGTCCACCGGCGAGGGCGTGGTACGACGGACGGATGACACCGGCAGGTATGACGAACCGGTGCACGGCTCCGAAATCGCGCTGACAGACGGCCGAACAGTCGAGGTGAAATGGAACGACATAACCCCGAACGGCAACAGAATCAACGACCTGCCGGAGGGGACCCGCGTATGGGTCTCGTATTGGAAGCGCCCGATCTTCGGTGACATCATCGGAGCCGTGAAGGTGCTTGGATAGCGCAGGTCTCGCATGTAAAAGCCAGCCGAGCCAACATTGCACGGCACCCAACCTGTTGCAGATCACCACAATACATTTATATGTCAGATAGTTTATATGCCAGATAGGCTGTACGTCATCTGTTCTTAAACCAATCTGACATAACGTACATTATCGGCTATTTGTCACTGTTTTTATTTCCGTGCACAGCCAAGCCCAACCGCCGATCCATTTCGGTCTCCATCGCGTTATGCGCCTGCAGATACATGACCAGAATCTCAAGCATCACCAGCACGATGACGATGATCGCGCCAATTAACGCGTTTTGCTCATAGAATTCACGCACATCGATGTCCATCATGCCGGCGGTCAGCGCATAGACAGGAAACGGCACGATGGCCATCGCAAACGACACGACATGCGCCGCGACCATCGTCCAGCTGACCGGATACACCGGCGGACGGCGCAGTCTGGAGACGAACAGATGTCCACGAAGAATCGTCAACGCAATGATGTTCAGCGCCATGACCACAGCGATAATCCACAGCAAAGCAGGCAACAGCTCGATGAGCATCGTCGTCACAAGCGTCTCCTTCAGGCGGTTTCGCGCTGTAGTCTGCGCGCTTCGAGTTTCTTGCGCATGCGCATGGCGGTCAGTTCATCGATCGGACGGTTCATGGTGATTTTCATCGGCTGCGCCTCGAGATCAACATAATCCTCATGTTCCAAAGCTGCTTCAATCTGATGCCATAGCGAGCCTACGGACACGGCAAACACCGCCTTGCCGCTTTGCAGCAACTCCAGCATCTGCTCGCTGGTGGTGCATTCATGCACATGCTGGCCATCGCACATGATGGTCACATTGGCCAGTTGCACGGTGCTTCGCTGCGAGAGAAATCCTATGGCTGCGGTCACGTTCTGCAAGTTGACCCCGGCATCGAGGAGCCTTTTGGAGACAGCGAGAATGACCACGTCCTTGAACGAATACAGCCGTCGTGAACCGGAGCCATGCGATGGCGTAATCGACGGTTCCACAATCTGCTTTCTCGCCCAATAATCAAGCTGACGATAAGTAATGCCAGCGATTTTCGAGGCTACGGTGCCACGATATCCACGCTTAGCTTCCTGCGTGTCGGTGCTGGAGAATAACTCCCCCTGAATCGCCTCATCGTTCAAGTTCTCACGCTCCTTGAGCGGAATATGAAGATGCAAACCGATTGCTCCCATCGCACGCTCCTTGGCTTACACTGGCGGAATCACACCGAGCGATCCCGAATCCAGTGTAAGCCAAGGTCAAACGGCGTTCATTGGGAGATAACGGCGGATTTGGTGAAGAACATGAGACGGAACTTGCCGATCATGATTTCATCGCCGTTTTTCAGCACAGCCTGGTCGACACGTTGACGATTCACATACGTGCCATTCAGGCTTCCTGCGTCGATAACGGAGAAATGCCCATTGGCACGGCGGAACACGGCATGCTGACGGGACACGGTGGAATCGTCAAGCAGGATGTCGGCTCGCGGGTCGCGGCCGACGGTAATCTCATCCTCGTCAAGCAGGTAACGGGAACCGGATACCGCTCCCCTGGTGGAAATCAACAGGGCCGTTCCATCGGAAAGGCGTGTGATCGTATCCAGATCCTCCTGTGTCAGCGGACGGTCGCCGGTGGAGGTAACGGGCAATACATTGATTGCAGGCAAACCGATGATGGTGGTTTCGCCTGCGCTTGGAATCGGATCAGTCATAACTCCTCATTCTACAGTCTTCGCATACTGATTTTGCGTAGCTTCACGAACTTCGTCTATCACGATGTTATCGGAGGATTGCACTTCGACATTCGCACCGTATTTCACCTGCAATTGAGCACCTACTCCCCCGGCGATGTCCACTGCATTGGACAGTTCCTGCGGATTGCCGATGGCCTTGACGGTGTAAGGCGGTTTGATGGAGGTTCCGTCACAGATCAACCCATCATCGGCGTCGGCGATATACGTCGACGCGACCACGCGCACGCTGTCCACCGCAATGACTTCAGCACCGGCGTTGCGCAACTCCTCGATGAGGTTGAACATGATCGAAGCATCGACTTTGGCATCGGCCCCCCGGCTGATGGACACCGTGACGCCCCTGCCTCGAGCAGGCAGTCTGCCGGAGATCAGGCCACTGGCCTCCTCGTTCTGCTTGGCGATCTTACGCGCCTGCTCCTGCTCATCCGCGGCTGATTTCAGCGACTCAAGCTGATTGGACAATTGCGTCTTGCGCTGCTCCAGATTGGAGATCTGCGTGTTCGATTCGTTGAGCAGACGAACCAGCTCGTTCTCGTCCAATGTCTCATACGTCGATTTAGTGTTGTTGATCTGGCTCATGTACGTGAATCCCAGCAACGCGCACATCAGCATGATGAGGATGGATGTGATCAAACGTGACCTGTTCGCGTGGCGGTTGAGATCCGCACGCGGCTTTCTGCGCACCTTGGGGAACGAGCCGGTTTCCATCCTGTCGTTGACTTTGTCCTGCGCATGCTGATCCCGCATTTTCTCCAGCATGTTATGCGATTGCGATCTGCGCGCCATGTCAGCCTCTGAAGATGAAACGCCTGATGGCAGACACATTCGAGAAGATACGAATGCCAAGCACCACGATGACGGCGGTCTGGAGCTGCGATCCAACACCGAGCTGATTGCCGAGGAACACCAGCAGCGTGGCAGTGACCACATTGGCGAGGAAGGATATGACGAACACGCGATCGGAGAAGCTGCGTTCGAAATAGGCACGTGCGGCACCGAGCAAGGCATCCAGGGCGGCGATCACCATGATGGGCAGGTACGGCTGCACAACTACGGGTATGTCCGGCTTGACGAACACGCCGACAACAACACCGATAATCAGACCCAGAACGGCTGCCATCACTGATTCCTCTCCGCATACTGAACATCGCCAGCAACTGCTGCTTTCAGTGTAATCGAGTTGGATGTGCTGACTTGAGGATAGATACCGGCTTTTTTGAATGAATCGTAAAGACTTTTCAATTTGGCGCTACCCATCTGCTCGGCCAACTCCGATTTGTTTCCTATCGCCTCGATGCTGTAGGGGCTTTCGATGGCAGTCATTCCAATGAGAATATGACCGCCAGCCTTGCGTATGGATGTCTGCGCCCCTATGCGATTGCCGTTGATGGAAATCGCTTCGGCGCCGTTACTGAACATCAAGGAGACCAGTTGCTGCAAATCAAGGTCAGTGACGACGCGGATATTACTGGTGGTTCCCACACGATTCGATGTGGATTGGTCAGCCTGGCTTGCCGCGATAGGGTCAGCCAGCGTCATGGTGATGCCAGGACCGGTGACCGCGACGGTGCCATTGACCAGTTCGTCTTGGATCAACGTGTCGCTTTTCACGTTGCCGGTAACCTTCTTTGACTGCTGGTCGACCTGAGACTTCAGGTCATTGACGTCGGCGGACAATTGCGTGATGGTATCATTACGGTTCTCAAGCTGGTTCACCAGAGTCTGTCGCACCTGCTTGCGGGGATCGGACTGCAATTGCTGCACGAACAGGCTGCCGGCAAAGCCCACAACAACGCAAATCACAAAGACAATGACGCGATTGGCCCAAAACGCAAACGTGGAACGATGCTCATGGACCAACCTCGAATCCGAGAACATGGGATCCATCGGCCTGTTGACCAAGTCGTCGATCAAACGTAGGGAATCGTCGTCGGTCTTTCGCCGGCGACGTGTACGGATCGCGGCGACATCGTCAGGAGACAGGGCATGATGGGAATCGATGCCGGACACCGAGGCGGAGAATACGGCGCGCCGATGAACCGGAGCGTTCTCTTCCGATATCGGGAAGGATTCCGGTGCAATCGGATCAGGCGCCATACTTCTCCCCCAGTTCTTTGCGCAATAACGTGACGCCTTGACGGGTATAGATGTAACCGGCTAGCCAGTACATGGCCAGCCCCCAAATTCCGGCGGCAAGCGCCGCGAGATACAACGTGTGGAAGAACTGGCTGCTGCCCAGATCGGCGATGATAAGCGACACTATGGATATCATCAACAGCGCGGTGCCGGCCTTGCCCACAAAATGCACCGGCAACGGCCCGTATCCATATTGGGCGAGCCAGACAACCTGAATCGCCATCCACAGGTCACGGATACCGACCACCACCAGCATCCACATCGGTATGATTCCCGCAATGCCGAGTGCAAGGATGGAGCAGAAGATGAGCAGACGATCGGCCAGAGGATCGAGAATCTGACCGATCTTGCTGACTTGGTTGAATTTGCGCGCGATGATACCGTCGACACCATCAGAAGCCGATGAAACGGCAATCAGCGCCAAAGCCTCGATCATGCTGTGGCGCGATATCAATGCGGTGATGAAGGGAATCGAAATGATCCTCAGTGCACTGATCAGATTCGGTACGGTGAAATAAATATCACGCGCTTCCGGACTGTATTGCGTATCGGTGTTCTGCTGTGACATGGCGGAAGACAGGTCTAGATGCGTGATGCCTGCAACGCGGTGACGATGATGCCGCGTGCGCCGACTTCATACAAATCATCCATCAGCTGGTTCACCTTGGCCTTGGGCACCATGACGCGCACGGCATTCCACTGCTTGTCGTGCAACGGAGAGATGGTCGGGCTTTCGAATCCCGGGGTCACCGCCACTGCGGCGGAGACCTTGCTGATCGGGATGTCGTAGTCCATGAGCACGTACTGGTGCGCGGTGAGCACGCCGCGCAGACGGCGAGACAGGACCGCCAGACGCGGGTCGTCGGTATCAAGGCGCGGGGAGCGGATGAGGCAGGCTTCGGAGTGCATGAGCGGTTCGGCGAAGATGCGCAGGCCGGCGTTGCGCAACGTGGTACCGGTGGAGACCACGTCGGCGATGAGGTCGGCCACACCAAGTTGCACTGAGGACTCTACGGCACCGTCCAAATGGATGGTCTCGGCTTGAATGCCGTGATCGGTCAGATAGTCCTGCACGAGCTTGTCGAATGTGGTGGCCACGCGCTTGCCCTGGATGTCCTCAAGCTTGGAGATCGGCGACTCGTTCGGCGCGGCGAAGCGGAAGGTGGAGGCTCCGAAGCCGAGCGGCAGATGCTCGATGGCCTCGGTGCCGGAGTTCTTGAGCAGATCCTCGCCGGTGATGCCGACATCGATGGCGCCATGGCCCACGTACACGGCGATGTCCAGCGGGCGCAGATAGAACAGCTCGATGTCGTTGTCCGGGTCCTGGACGACGAGCTGGCGCGGATTGGTGCGCAGACGGTATCCCGCCTCGGCCAGCATGTTCCATGCGGGTTCGGACAGCATGCCCTTGTTCGGAACGGCGATTCTCAGCATTGGTACTCCTCTCCCCCTATGGGAGTTTCTGTTTGTTACAGATCGGATGCGTGGCTCATACGGTATATCAAATGTCGACTATTTCGCTGATGGATCCCGGCGGATGAATCACTCATCTGACGGGAGCTTCCGCCGAAACCCATAACCCTTCTTCCAAGGGATGCACAGCCGACCGGAACGTCACAGGTGCTTGTAGACGTCCTCGAGGGTCAGACCATGCTTAATCATCATCACCTGAACGTGATAGAGAAGCTGGCTCATCTCCTCGGCGGTGCGGTCGGCACCTTCATACTCGGCGGCCATCCAGGTCTCACCGGCTTCTTCAATGATCTTCTTGCCGATGAAATGGGTCCCCTTGTCCAACTCCTCGACGGTCAACGAACCTTCGGGACGGGTCTTGGCCTTTTCGCTCAGCTCAGCGAACAACGATTCAAACGTCTTCATATGTGTAACTGCTTTCATTGAATCCGACAGACATGCCATGCCATTGTCGGCTGTCGCACACGATGAGTCAATCCTCATCTCAAGTACGCGACAGCCGACATGGCATGCATTCCGTGTTCAGTCCTTGTATGCGGCCTCGGCCTTGACGCGGATGTCGTCGATGGCCTGGGCGGGGTTTTCGGCACCGTATACCGCGGAGCCCGCCACCAGCACGTCGGCTCCGGCCTCGGCCACGATGTGCGCGGTCTTGGGGCTCACGCCGCCATCCACCTGAATGCGAGTCTTGAGGCCACGGCGGGTGATCTCGTCACGCAGGCGACGCACCTTGGCCATCTGGTTGTCGAGGAACTTCTGACCGCCGAAGCCGGGCTCCACGGTCATGATGAGAACCATGTCGAACTCGTCGAGGATGTCGAAAATCGGTTCGACCGGTTCGGCCGGACGCACGGCGAAGCATGCCTTGCAGCCCATGTCGCGCAGCTGGCGGGCCAGCCGCACGGGGGCGTGCGTAGCGCCCATGTGGAAGGACACGGAGGCGGCGCCGAGCTTGGCGTACTCAGGTGCCCAACGGTCCGGGTCCTCGATCATGAGGTGCACGTCGACCGGCAGGTCGGTGACCTCGCAGATGCGCTTGACGATCGGCTCGCCCAGCGTGAGGTTCGGTACGAAATGATGGTCCATCACGTCCACATGGACGAGGTCGGCGTTGGCGATGGCCTTGAGGTCTCGCTCAAGGTTGCAGAAATCGGCGGACAGAATGCTGGGTGCGATTGCGATCTTGCTCATGGTTTCCTACCTTATCTTCCAAATGGGACTTGCCCTGTTATTTCATGGAGTATGGGATTCGCGTTAACGCTTCTTTTGCCTGCTCTTCTCCTCTTCGATGCTTTGGCGTTCGAGCTCGTCGGCGGTGACCGCCTGGAGTCTGCGCGCCAGCACCTGCGCATCGGAGCCGTGCTGGTAAAGCACAACGAAGAGGATGCAGCCGAGGACGAATACGATGATGGCGGTCCATACGTTGGTTCTGAGGCCCAGAATCACGGTGGAGTAGTTGATGCGCACATTTTCGATCCACGTGCGGCCGAGGCCATACCACATCATGTACATGGCGAACTGCTGGCCCGCCTTGAGCCGGTCGGCAAGTTTCTTGCCCAGATACACGATGAGGGCCGCGCCGATGAGGTTCCAGATCATCTCATAGAGGAACGTGGGGTGGAACAGCGTGGTGGTGTAATCCGGGCATTGCGAGCCGTCGTAGCAGATCTCGGACTTGCCGATGGCGTCGGCGTCATTGAGTTTCAGGCCCCAGGGCAGCGTGGTGGGCCATCCGTACAACTCCTGATTGAACCAGTTGCCGAGGCGCCCGATGGCCTGCGCGACCAAGAGTGCCGGTGCGATGGAATCAGCGAAGATGGCGAACGGGTAGCCGCGGTGCCGGCACCACAGGTACGCTGCCAGCGCGCCCACGGATATGCCTCCGAAGATGGCCATGCCGCCTTCCCAGACCTTGAGGATGTTGACCAGGTTGCCGGTGGGCGGGAAGTACATGCTCGGTGTGGTGATGCAGTGGTACAGACGGGCGCCGACCAAAGCGCAAGGCACGGTGACCAGCGTGGTGTCGAGAATCTGGTCGAAGTTGCCCCCGTACCGCTTCCATCGAGTGGTGAGAATCCACACGGCAACGCAGATGCCGATGAGGATGCAGATCGCGTACATGTGGATGGTGAATGGGCCGACCTGGAATTTGGAGAAGGTCGGCGAGGGGATATAAGCCAGATTCATGCTGCCTCTACTTGCTGGAGTTGCCGGACTTGCTGGTGCCGCGTCTCACATGGTTTGACCTGATGTTGCGTGCACCACCCTACCGCGCGGTGCGCACCATGACTGTCAGGATGATGCGCGGGCATGATGCATGCTGACATGCGACACGCCCAGTGCGCGCCGCATGTCAGGCAAATGTGTATGCCGACGCGCCCGGCGCATCAACGGGCGTTGTGGATGCCTTCGGCCAGTTCCTCGCTCTTGGCGGCCAGCAGCTTCAGGCCTTCGGCGGTGTCGCGCGCGGTCCTGTTGTCGTCCGCGAGCAGCGTGTGCACCAGCGCGGAGCCGACGATTACGCCGTCCGCGTAGGAGCCCACCTTGGCGCCCTGCTCGGCGGTGGACACGCCGATACCGACGCACACGTTCTCGGCGCCGGCCTTGCGGGTGCGCTCCACGAGCACCTCGGGAGAGGCGTCGAGATGCGCGCGTTCACCGGTGACGCCCATGCGGGCGGCCGCGTACACGAAGCCGCGGGCGTTCTTCGCCACCGTCTCGAGACGTTCGTCGGCCGAATCCGGGGAGACCAGGAAGACGCGGTCGAGGCCGTGGCGGTCGGAGGCCTCGATCCACTCGCCCGCCTCGTCCGGGATGAGGTCCGGAGTGATGAGGCCCGCGCCGCCGGCGTTCTCGAAGTCGGTGGCGAAACGCTCCACGCCGTAGTGGTAGATGAGATTCCAGTAGCTCATGACGAGCGGCACGCCGCCGGCGTTGGCCACCGTCTCTACGGCCTCGAACACGCGCTTGATGGTCTCGCCGTTCTTCAGGGCGATGGAGGACGCGGCCTGGATGACCGGGCCGTCCATGACCGGGTCGGAGTAGGGCAGGCCGATCTCGACGGCGTCGACGCCGTGCTCCACCATCGTCTTCAACGCTTCGAGCGAGACATCCGGGTTCGGGAAACCGTAGGGCAGGTAGCCGATGAAGGCGGGCTTGTTGGCGGCCTTAAACTTGGCGAACATAGCCTCGGTCTGGCTGGGCTTGTGGCTGATGCCCAACGGCTGTCCGGAAGGCGTGGTTGCAGTATTGGTCATATTCGTAAATCTCCTTATTCGTTCCCCTTGGCACCCCTGTGGGAAGCGCCGCGCAACGTAGCGATTGGCTTGCTATTCCCCGGTTCGGGAAACGGCAAACAGAGGACCTCTTATGGTTTGCTCTGGCTCCCCTCTCTGAGGGGAGCTGTCACGAAGTGACTGAGGGGAGCAATCGACGGTCTGTAGTTATTCCGCTATTCCGTTATTCCGCGCCTCACGCGACGGTGTTGCCGTGTGCGCCGGTCACCTCAAGGGCCTTGGCCTGGTCGTCGGTCAGGTAGCCGAACCACTTGCCGGCGGTGGCCATGTCCTTGTCGCCGCGGCCGGAGATGTTGATGATCATCACGGCCTTGTCGTAGCCCTTGGCCTTGAGATCGGCAGCGGCCTTGTATGCGCCGGCCACGGCGTGCGAGCTCTCGATGGCGGGGATGATGCCTTCGGTCTGGCTCAGGTCGCGGAAGGCGTTCATGGCCTCCTCGTCGGTGGCCCAGCTGTAGTTCACGCGGCCGATGTCCTTGAGCCAGGCGTGCTCGGGGCCCACGGAGGCGTAGTCAAGGCCGGCGGAGATGGAATACGTGTCGAGCGTCTGGCCCTCGTCGGTCTCCAGCAGGTAGCTCTTGGCGCCCTGGAACATGCCGAGCTGGCCGGTGCCGGGCGCGAAGCGGATGGCGTGCTTGCCGGACTCGGGGCCGTTGCCGCCGGCCTCGTAGCCGTAGAGGTTCACGCGCTCGTCGTCGAGGAAGGCGTTCATCACGCCTATGGCGTTGGAACCTCCGCCCACACAGGCGCATACCGCGTCCGGATGGTCGATGCCGTACCAGTCCTGAAGCTGCTGCTTGGCCTCCTCGCCGATGATCTTCTGGAAGTCACGCACCATGGCAGGGAACGGGTGCGGGCCCGCGACCGTGCCGAGCAGGTAGTGGGTGTCCTTGACGTTGGTGACCCAGTCGCGTAGGGCCTCGTTGATGGCATCCTTCAAGATGCGGTCGCCGAGCGTGACCTCGACCACCTCGGCGCCGAGCATGCGCATACGGGCCACATTGAGGGCCTGACGGCGGGCGTCGATCTGGCCCATGTAGATGCGGCACTTGAGGCCCATCATCGCGCACACGGTGGCGGTGGCCACGCCGTGCTGGCCGGCGCCGGTCTCGGCGATCACGCGGGTCTTGCCCATGCGCTTGACGAGCAGAGCCTGGCCGAGCGCGTTGTTGATCTTGTGCGCGCCGGTATGGTTCAGATCCTCGCGCTTGAGGAAGATGCGGGCGTCCAGACCGGTCTTGTCCTTGATGAGCTGGGCGAAGCGCGGCGCTTCGGTCAGCGGGCTCGGACGGCCCACATAACGCTGCTGCAGGGTCATGAACTCCTTGTGGAATTCGGGGTCGGCCTTGGCCTCATTGTAGACGCGCTCGAGCTCGTCCAGCGCGGTGATGAGGGCCTCAGGCACGTAGCGGCCGCCGAACTGTCCCCAGTACGGTCCCTGATGCTCGCTCAACGGGGTGGATTCGGATGCTTTCACTTGTGCTCCTGCCTTTACTAGTCGTTCCACTGCAAGTTCATGATCGTCGGCCGTGGCCACGCCCTCTCCCACCAGCACGGCGTCCGCGCCGGCGCGGCCGTAGTCCTCGACTTCGACCGCACCGAACACGCCGGACTCCGCCACCTTGATGACGTCGTCGGGCAGGTCGGCGGCCAGCTCGTTGTATTTGTTCACGTCCACGCGCAGGTTCTTGAGGTTGCGCGCGTTGATGCCGATCACCTTGGCGCCGGCTTTACGGGCGCGTTCGATCTCCTCGCGGGTGTGCGCCTCCACGAGTACGGTCATCTTGAGCTCATGTGCGAGGTCGAGCAGATGCTTGAGCTTCTCGTCATCCAGCGCGGCGACGATGAGCAGCACAAGATCGGCGCCGTGGGCGCGGGCCTCATAGACCTGGTAGTCGGTGATGATGAAGTCCTTGCGCAGCAACGGGATGTGCACGGCGGCGCGGACCTTGTCGAAATCGTCGAGGCTGCCGAGGAACCTGCGACCTTCGGTGAGCACGGAGATCGCGCTTGCGCCGCCCTGCTCGTATTCGCGGGCCAGCGCGGCAGGGTCGGGGATGTCGCTCAAGTGGCCCTTGGACGGGGACGCGCGCTTGATTTCGGCAATCACCGGGATACCGTCAGCGCGCTTGAGCCATCGCATCGCGTCGATTGGGGCCGGGGCCGCCAGCGCGGCCTGCTTCACTTCCTCCAGCGACACGGTACGCTCGCGGGTGTGCTGGTCCTCCAGCGCGCCCGCCACAAGTTCGTCCAAAACCGACATGATTCTCCCTTTGTTGCTGGTCGATCATGCGACACTCTAGGTCACCCTCTGGCCGATGGGCCTTGTGCGTCCTATATTTTGGGCGTTGCTGTCGGGGTGATCACCGGCTACCGCTGCACCAGCGAGCGCAGCAGCGCGATCTCCTCGCGATGCGTGTCGGGCGTGAGCTCCTTGGTTTCGAGGATCATCGGCAGACGCGCCATGTCTGGGTCGTTCACAAGCCGCGTGAAGAACGGGATGCCGAGATGGCCTTCGCCGATGTTGGCGTGGCGGTCCTTGTGCGAGCCGAGCCCGAACTGGGAGTCGTTCACATGGATGGCTTTGACCTTGTCGAGCCCGATGATGTCGTCCAACTGGCGCTTGACGCCGTCGTAGTCGTTGACCAGATCGTAGCCGGCATCCAGCACATGGCAGGTGTCGAATGTGACGCCGATGTGCTCCTTGTTCTCGACGCCGTCGATGATTGCGGCGAGTTCCTCGAAGCTACGGCCGCACTCGGTGCCCTTGCCCGCCATCGTCTCCAGCAGCACCATGACGCCGCTCGCCCGCTCGAGCACGCGGTTGAGCCCCTCGCTGATCAGACGGCAGCCTGTCTCGGCGCCTTGGCCCACATGCGCGCCGGGGTGGATGTTGATGTACGCCTCCTGCCCCACCTCGCGAATCGGCGTCAGCAGCTCAATGTCTTCGGCCAGCGCCTCGATGGCGAACGTGCGCTTGGTCTCCTCTTTGCTGGCGAGATTGTAGACGTAGGGCGCGTGGACGACCAGCGGCCCGCAGTGCTCGGCCTTCAGTCGCGCGCCGAACTCCCCAGCCTGCGCCGGGTCCAATGCCTTCGACTGCTTGCCGTACGGGGAGCGCGGGAAAAACGCGAACGCGGACCCGCCCTCCTCATGAGAGCGCTTAATCAGCGCGTCCCATCCGCCGGCCGTGGACAGGTGCGAGCCGACGAGCAGACCCGTCGTTGTCGTAGTAGCCGCGGTCGTTGCTGTCGGTTCCGTCGTTATAGTTGCCGTCGTTGCCGTAGCAGCAGTGGCCGTTCCCGTTGTTTTCGTCGGTATCGCTGTCGTCGTTCCCGTTGTTTCCGCCATTTCCGATCCTCACTCCCCTGAAGTCTTCCCTGGATGGTCCGCCGGGTTCCGGCGGACCATCCGTACTCCGTCTCCGTCCTCTTGCCAGGCCCGCAACCGGGCCCGCGAACGGTCACCTTCCGCATTGTACGGCGTCGCCCTTCGGTGTGCGGCATCATCACATTCCGCTGACATTTGAACTGGAAGAATCGAAAGCATGAAGCAATTCATCTCCCATTGGCTGGTGCTGACCGTTGCGGCGGGCGTCATGGTCGCCGTGCTGCCCGGCATGGAGGCGGTGGGCGAGCCGCCGATTCTCGGCATCGCCGCGTTCTCCCTGTTCATGGCGCTAATCAACGCATCCATCAAACCGGTGATCCACATGCTCGCTCTGCCTATCTCCGTGCTGACGCTGGGGCTGTTCGCGTTGGTGCTCAACTGGATGTTCATGGAGCTCGCCTCGTGGCTGGCCCTCTCCCTGTTCGACGTGGGCGTCATCATCCACGGGTTCTGGTGGGCGGTGCTCGGCTCACTCATCATGGCCGTCGTCTCCGGCATCGTCGGCTCGATCATCGGCGAATAGGCGGCGTCCGTTCCGCTGAGTCGGCATTCCGGCGTCTCCCCCGGTCGACGGGACAGACGCTTGCGGCCGGATGTGCGCAGCCGGGTGTGCGTTGCGCGCGCTCCGATAGGATTCCCGCCGGGTAGCACGCGTACGACGTGGGTCGGGGGTCGGGATCATCGCCGTTGGGCATGTCTCGCCGCCGACGGTATACAGTGGATACCGGAACAGGTGGCGGCGCATGGAGCCGTCATCCCGGCTCCGACGCCGCATGCTGGCGCACCGACGCGCCTGCCATGCCCGACCGTTGCAAAGGATCGCTCATGTACCTCGTTCTGGAATCGTTCGCATACGACTAATGCGGTTCGGACCGGCTCACCGCCCCATCCGTTCCTCATGCCTCGTGGCCGTACAGATTGCAGCCGCGACATGCCGTTATGCGAATATTCCAGACATCACCCCGATCATCCATACGAATCTGCGTCGCAGACTCTTCACGTTTTCTCGCGCGCGCTCGCCGGATTCCGTTCGGGGCTGACACACGAAACGAGTCACCATGAACGCCGATAATTCTTCCTCGTCCCCGCGGTCTTCACAGCTTCCGCATCCCTCGTCCTCCCCAGTCCCGACTGTCCCGCCGAATCCGGCGTCAGGGCACGATCGCTCAGGCACGGCCGTCCCGCCGACATCCCGCTCACTATGGCGCAGCCGCGCCTATCGCGACTGGTTCGCGGCCGACACCGCCGACGGGTGCGCGGTCAGCCTGCGCACGTTCTCCATACCGCTGGTCGGCCTTGCGCTCTCCGGCTCGCCGTTCGTGGCGGGTCTGCTCGTCACCGCGGAATCGGCAATCGGGCTGGTCCTGATGTCGTTCGGCGGCGCGATCGCAGACCGGCATGACCGGCGCCGTCTCATGATCGCCCTCGGCCTGATCGGACTGACGCTGTCCGCCGTCGCGACCGGCATGCTCGCATCCGGCACGATGACCACGCTCGCATTCGCCGTGTTGGTCGTCCTGTTCGCCGTCACGAACGGACTGCTGGGACCATCCAACGACGCGATGCTCAAATCGATCGTGCCGATGGAACGGTTCGCCAAGGCGCAGGCCATTCGCGAGGCGCGCGAATCCTGCGTCGAACTGTCCGGCGGAGTGATTGGCGGGTTGCTGTACCGGCTCGCCGGATGGCTCCCGTTCCTCGTCTCCACCATCCTGTACGGCATCGCCTCGGCCACGGCGTTGCGACTGCCGAAGCGCACTGGTGCGGATGGAATCAAGGCCGTCGATGCCGCGGCAACGTCGCCGGCGATGCCCACGGTGACGGCCACATCCGGCGACAATCCGTCGTTTCTTACGCAGTTCATTGAGGGCTGGCGTTGGACGCTGACCCGGCGTGTGATCCTCGCAGCCATCGTGCAAGGCGCAATCATCAACGTCGCCTGCGTGGGAAGCATCGTCGGCGTGCAGATCATGCTCGCTGCGCGTGGCACCGACGCCGCGCTCATCGGACTGGTCGGCACGGTGACCGGCATCGCCGCGTTCGCCGGGTCGCTGGCCGCCGGATGGCTGGTAGACCACGTCCCCACCGGCGGGATCATCATGCTCACGTTCGCCGTGCTGACGGCTGCGATGATCCCGCTGCTGTTCACCGACTCCTACGCCGTGATCGTCGTATGCCTGGCCGCGCCGGCCCTGCTGTTCCCCGCGCTGAACGCCGGCGAACTCGGGTTCATCTACGGGCGCACGCCGGACGACATGCAGGGACGCGTCTCCACCGTGTTCGAGACGACAGTCGGCGTGCCCGGCGCGCTCGCCCCGGCGCTCGTCGGATGGCTGCTGCAGGCTCCCGGGTTCGGATTCCGCGCGGTCATGATGTTGGTCGTCGTGTGCTCGGCCGCGGGCCTCGTGCTCGCCTGCATCACCGCGACCAGGACCATCCCGCTGCCTGAGCATTGGAGCCAGGTCGAACTGTGATTTTCGCTCACGCCGCAATGGCGGTGTAACACCTTCATGATGTAGGGATTGGCCCACGATGTAGGGAATGTCCCATGATGTAGGGAATGTCCCATGATGTAGGGACGGAAAATGGCTTGTTTCCGCCATTTTTTGAAAACGCCTCCCTACACGGTGGGCAAATCCCTACACCGTGGGATACACTGTGGGCCCTCGCCGGCCCTCCGTCGGTCACACCAGAGGCCGGCGAGCGTCCAGCTCGCAGATGATGCCGGTCTCCTTGCGAATCCATTCGACTGCCTGCAACGCGGCAAAATTCCACAGTGCGTATGGCATGCCGCCGAAGTTGGGATGCTCGGCCCAGAAGGTCAGATTGTCGCTGTAGGCGGTGAGTGTGTCGCCCTCGGAGGCCGGCATCGTGGCACGGTACAGCTGATCGGCCAGTGCCGCGACGAATTCCTGCGCGGCGCCCAACGTATCGATGAGATGCTGGTCGGCGGTAGGCGGCGGGCCTACAATCTCCCATGATTCGACATCCGCGGCGTCCCAGTGGACGTTCTCGCCATCCACCTTTCGCTCGATCGTTACGAACAGTCGGGCGAACTCGTCCGAGGTCAGTCCGGTCACCCTGCGGCGGGTGGACAATTCGATCGGTGTCACATAGCCCTCCTTCTGTGGTTATTGCTCCGCTCGTACGGTAATTGCCGCACTTGCACGTGTGATGAGGCGAGCCATCATATGCTTGCTGCCATCCATCGGACATATTCCCATATCGCATGACCAGCTCATGGCCATCGCACACCAACACCGCGGGCTGCATGAACTATATGCGCAACATCACCACTGACATATGACGTTCATGCGATTGATCTCCATGGAGGTGATGATTGCTGCTTATCAGTAGCGTTACTTATCGAAGTGACAGTTGCCGAAGAAGCTGCGCCACGCCTGCACGAAACCATTCCAGTTACGACGTATGTACAGCTGGATTTTCCTGGTCGTCTTGGCGTCAAGTGTGGTTGAATCCACAACCACATCGCCATCGGCGGTCAACACAAACCTGGCGAGCCGATACGAGTTGTTGCGCTTGATGTGAAAGTGCACGCCGTGGCCGCCGTCATTGCTGGTCACATAGAACTCGTATCCGGCGACGTCTTCAAACCAGATTTCAGGCATATTCGCGATCTACTTCACGAGCATCCTCCACGAACGGGTAGGAACGCTTGAAATAGCCTTCCACCAAAGGAAGCGATTCGGAAGGGAACGTGTTGCTCCTCACGGAGCCGTCATTGTTGAACACAATCTTAAACCCGGTCGCCGGCTCAGTGACCGTGACCGTCTTCGCCGTGTATCCCAAGCGAAGACCATTGGCCTCCAAAAGGTTACTCATACCAATCTTCGCCATAATGCCTCCGACCACAATGTACGATTCCGATTCCGCACCACAACTTCCCACTCATTCTACGCCCGCATCAATATGGCCGTCGCCGAACCATCCGGACCAGTCGACGACCGCTTCGATGTTGTTGCCATCCGGGTCCAGTACGAACGCCGAGTAATAGCCGGGATGATAGGGGCGCGGCCCTGGAGCGCCGTTGTCCTGGCCTCCGGCGGCGAGCGCGGCGGCGTGGAATGCGCGGATGGCATCGATGCTTGGGGCGAGGAAGGCGATGTGGGTGACGGGTGAGACCGTTTCGGTTCCGTCATGGCTGTGGCTGGTTGCGTCGGCGTCCGTCGGCGAGAGGTAGAAGTCGGAGTGGAGGGTGCCGTCGTTCACGCCGAATCCGAGCGTCGACTCGTGATGCGCCTTGACGATGTAGCCGAGTGGGGCGAGCGCCCGTGTGTAGAAGTTGACGCTGCGTTCGATGTCCGTCACATGTAGGGTGATGTGGTCCAGCATGTGCGCAACGGTACGCGCTTCGGCTGCAGTCCGCTTGCTTCCGGTCGTGCCGTGGACATGTGCCGGCGTTTGCACATCGGCTAAAGGGCTGATACGAACGTGGGCGGAGGATGAGTCAGTGGGTGACGGCGAGCGTATGTCCTGTTTCCTGGTGGAGGTTGGCGGCGACCGTGGCGTCGATGAACCGTAGCGAACAGTCGTCCGGTTTGGGGTTGCCCAACGGTTCGATGGTGCCGAACCAGACGAGGGCTTCGTCGAAGATGACAAATTCGCTGCAGGATTCGACGGCGTGCACAGTGCATCCCAGCGCGCGGAGCCTGTCCATGTTGCGTTCGGTGCGGGCGCGCGAGGCCGGTGTCGCCGTGGACGAGAGGCGTACGGTGACGTCGACTTTTACTCCCCTGCCGACCGCCTTGAGAATTACGTCGTCGACTTGTTTGATGGCGCGTTCCGATAGGTATCCGGCATGGATGGTCATCGTGTGCCCGCAATGATCGATGTCATCACGGAGCGTCTTGAGGAATCCCGCCGCGGTGATGACGGGCGTATCCTTGCCGGCATCCGTCTGCGTCAGACTCGCCTTGCGCTGCATCAACGCCTTCGTCTTGGCCTGTCGCATCGCGCAGGTCCGGTCCTCTTCGGACAGCAGTGGCTCATATCCTTGCGCCAAATATGCCTTCAATCGTTTGCGATACATGCCAGTGGCCATGGGCACGGTCGCATCGATATAGTCGTAGACGCGTACCTCACATTTGCCATCATTGTCGCGGTGCAGACGCCCCACGTATTGGGTGACGGCCGCTTCCACGGACACCGGAGCGGCGAGCAGAAGCGTATCGAGCCGTTTCTGGTCGAATCCTTCGCCGATATAGCTGCCAGTCGCCACAACGACAAGACTCTCCCCCGGGGAAACATGGGCGAGCCGGTCCAGGTTGGCTTGTTTGGTTTTCTTCGGATCTGCGCCATAGAGAAGGATCACATGCGCACATCCGCGTGTTTGTAGCCCATCGGCGAGCGATTTGGCGTGTTCGATGCGTTTGGTGAGCAGAAGTGGCGTGCGGCCTTCGTCGATGATGTTCATGGCATCGTTGAGAATCATGGCGTTGCGTTCCTCATTGGCACATGCCGCTTCAAGATAGTCGTGATACGTGTATGGTTCGATGAGGTCGAGGTTGACGGGCGTGAATCGCGGAATGAACCGGCGTGTGAAGTGTTGCGAGGCCATCTGGTCTTTGACATCGACGGTGTACCGTACCGGCCCGCATTGCATGACGGCTATGGGATGCATGCCGTCGTCGCGTTTCAAGGTGCCGGTAAGTCCATAGACGTATTTGGCGGTGGCTGCTTGTGCGATGGCTTCGGTGTCGATGGAGGCGACGTGGTGGCATTCGTCGAAAATCACCATGCCGTAGTTCCTGACGAGGGTTTTGATGTGCTTGTCTCCGGGTACGTCGCCTTGTTCGAAGAGCGACTGTGCCAATGCAATGTCGATGATGCCGTTGGGTTCGTTTCGTCCACCGCCGATCTGGCCGATGACGCTGCGTTGCCGTCGGCTGATTCGTCCGGTTCTGGTTCGCAATGGCGGCAGTGTCGCTGTGACGTTGAGGAATTGTTCGAGCCGTTCCTTCCACTGACCGAGCAGTGCGGACGACCGTAGTACGATCAACGTGCTGGTTTTGCGTTTGGCGATGAGATCGGCTGCTATCACGGTTTTACCGAAGCCGGTTGGCGCGATGAGGATGCCGTTGTCATGTGCGAGCAGGGCTTTTGCGGCGGAGATTTGCTGTTTGTTGAGTGTGCCGGTGAATTGTGCGCGTATGCGTTTGCCCGCATTGCGTTCGTCCGTGCAGATCACTGTGGCTCCGGCCTCGCTCAGTAAGGTGGCCAGTGGATCTTTGCACCCACGAGGCAGTAGGATTGCAGCATCTGTTTCTTCGCCGCGATAGATAATGCGCGGCTTGTTGTATACGGGCTGGCGCATGGCCTGGGCTCGATAGAAATCCGGGTTGGCGAATGCCGCAAGTCGTCGTATCGTGTTGAGCGCGAGTGCCGTCATGCCGTTTTTCGGTATGACGAGCATGTTGCGCTCGACGATATCAACAGTTTCGGGGACATCCGTTGGAGTGAGCGTTCTGTGTTGTTTGATGGAATGATTCCCATTGAATTGGTCGAATATCACCTGCTGATAGGCGTTGTCATCCGGTCGCGTGTGCGTTGCGTCCGAATATGCAGGGGATTTCTTGGCCCAAGATTCCGCAGGTGGTCCTTCCCGGTTGAGACTGCCCAGCGGTCCTTCCAACGTTGAGGACAGGGAAGCGATGGCATGCACTTGCTCGGGCGTGATTCGCCTGATTGAGGCCAGATATGCCCACTGGTCCGGGTATGGCTCGAATCGTTCATCCACGAACACGCTGTTGCCTTTGTCCCTTGCCAAACGTTGCAGAGGCAGTGCGATTAGATTGCCGAAACCACCGGCGGGTAACGTGTTCTGGTTGGGAAACATACGATCGTATGAGCGGAATGTGATGTTCACCAGATCGGACGCTTCGGTGAGCAATACGTCTCCCATACGCCGGGCTTGAGCGGCTTCGACCTGTTCGGTGAAGAACAGCCATAGGTGTCCTCCGTCACCGGAGCGTGAACGTTCCATGGCCGGCGTCAACCCATGCTGCTCGCAGATACGTCGGGTCGCAGTGATCTCATCGCGCCAGCCGGCGTCGTCGAAATCGATGGCCAGAAACCAGACCTTTGACTCCTTGGACATCGGGTACAGTCCGACGACATTCGTCATCCTCATGTCTCGCTTGGTGAAATGCTCAAGCAATATCTGATCGGTCAGAGGTTTGCAACGACGCCGATCCGGCGGAGTGGGCACCCTTTTGCCATTCGGCAATGTGGTCCATTCATTCCATGCCGCCGGCGCATATCCGACCTTGCCGGTTTTCTGGCTCACGAATCCGTGCGCGTATACGTCGTCACGGCCGCGAAACAGGGAGCGGAATAATTGGATCTTCCGTTCGGGCGCACTGTGGGCATTGATTGATGACACAGATGCATCGGCTCGTTTGCCTTCAACGCTTTTTGAATCGTCTCCGCCGCGCGTGGATTCCATCCGTTGCAGCTCCTGCGCGTGGGTTCGTCGTTTATATTCGCATTTGCCAAGTCGCCAGTCGGCCTGTGACACGTACCGGATTTCACCCATGCTGATGCCTGTGATAGAACCGTTTTTCACGCGTAATTCGTTCGCGCTGGCGCCTTTGCCCTCACGATGGCACAGTATTACCGCAGGCGCGGTTCCACCGGCATGTTCGATGACATCGTCAAGGACGAAAAGCTGATCAAACAGTACGGCATATTCCGGTTCAGCCATATCAGCCGCGCTCCTTTGACCGACGGATTCATCTGTTACCCAACACGCTACCGTCGTGCCCAAACAACCGCCGACATTATCAGGACGGAACGGCCATTTCATTATTCGTGATGAATCCGCAATTCATGACCATCGCCAATGGATGTACATAATTGAGAGGATTTAGCTTTTTTCTCTCCCCCAGTCAGCTTCGCTGACAGCCCCCTCGTCAGAGGGGGCCAGCACCACTCAACCAATTACGATACAGACATAGGATCAAACCACTCCGTTGAAAGGCGCCGACATGAAGAGCATCCAGACCGAACGACTGCTGCTGCGCCCTTGGAAGGCGGATGACGCGGCCGAGGCGGCCTCGCTGTTCCGGTACGCCTCAGACCCCGAGATCGGGCTCAGCTGCGGATGGCCGCCGCACACCAGCGTCGAGGGCAGCATGAATGACATCCGGGGCATCCTCGCCGTGGAGAACAACTGGGCCATCACGATAAAGGGCGGCGACGCGTCCGGACCCGCCGCGGATAACGAGCCGGTGGGTAGCATCGCGCTCAAACCCGTCAGTCATTACACCATCGACGCGGTGACCGCCGGTCCGGAGCTCGGCGGGAGCTACTACGACACGTATCTCGGCGGCAATGCGCTGGAACTCGGCTATTGGATCGGCCGTCCGTTCTGGGGCAAGGGATATATGCCCGAGGCGTTGCGTGCCGTGCTCGGATACGCGTTCGACGATCTGCACGCGGAGGCGGCATGGGGCGGCCACTACCGCGAAAACACGCAATCCGGCCGTGTGATGGCCAAGTGCGGACTGACCGTCGTGACCGAATCGCAGCACGACTACTATCCGCTCATCGACCGTTACCACGACGACGTGTTCCGCATCATCACCGCCGACGGGTGGCGCGACGGCGCACCCGAGCAATAAACGATGCTACTGATATCATCGGGATTCCCTGTTCTCTGGTTGCGACTGTTCTCTGGTTGTGAAGAATAACATACAGTATACTATTGCTTATCCTCGTTTACATAGAAAATACTAATCGTAAAGAGACCGCATGAAATATGTGCCCACAACAGTGAGACGTGATTTGCGAATCATGGGGGAACGACTGTCTCAGCAGCGTCGTCTACTGTCGCTGACTGTCGCCGACGTGGCGCAACGCGCAGGAGTGAGCCCTACCACGGTGTCGAATCTCGAACAGGGAAAGCCGGTTCGCACCGACTCCTTGCTGAGCATTGCCCGCGTGCTTCAAATGGCGGATGCACTGGTATCGTCGTGTGACCCGTATTCGACCGACCTCGGCAGATTACGGGCCGGAGAGCAACTTCCCCAGCGGGTGAGGAGATAGATCATGTCGGCGAAAACCGTCGAGGCGACAGTCGCCGTCACATTGGAGAGTGGAGACGAGACTACGGCCGGGACCCTATACGCCACCGGGGATGACTTGTCATTCCGATATGACGCAGACTACATCCACCGACAGGATTCATTCGACCTGTTCCCATCCCTGCCGCGCTCACTGGCTCCGTTCTTCTTTTCAGGACTAGGACCGTTTTCGGATTCCGCCCCCGACCGTTGGGGACGCAAGATACTCGCCCGCAGTCTGAAGAGAATCCGCGTCAGCGAATCAGAATATCTGTTCGGCGTGAATGACCTGACCCGTCAGGGCGCCATACGGTACTGCATCGAGGGCAGGCCTGTGGCCGGCGATGAAGGAGTACCGGTCTTGGCCAATCTGCCGGAACTGCTGAACACCGCCGACGCCGTGGAACAGAATCGTGATGTCAGCGACGTCTCGCTGCGCAGACTTTACCGGGCGACTGGATCCTTGGGCGGCGCTCGCCCAAAGGCATCGGTGACAGATCAAGGTTCGCTGTGGCTCGCCAAATTCCCCAAACCCGACGGAGACGAATGGGACGTCATCGGCTGGGAGGCTGTCACGCTGGAAATCGCGTGTATGGCGAATATCGATGTGCCTGAGCATCAAACCTTGACCATCAAAGATGCTGATGGACGCAATCGAACGGTTCTACTTACCAAACGCTTCGACAGGAGACCCGCGCCATCAGCGGAGGCCATGACCAGAATCCCCTATATGTCGGCGCTGACCGCATTGGAATCGTCTGATGGGGTTGGTGGAGATTGGCTTGATTTGGCGGAATTCACCCGACGTTCGGGAGGTGATACCGGTGAGTTGTGGCGTCGGGCCATGTTCGGCGCGGCTATCGGGAATCTGGACGATCATATGCGCAATCATGGGTATCTGCGGTGCGGCAATGGCTGGAAGCTATCCCCCGCGTTCGATATGAATCCCGAACCGTATGATGCGGCGGTTCCGGATGTGCATCAAATAGCGCTTTTCGGCGACGCCGAAGTAAGTATGGGCAAACTGCTGACCGATGATTGCCTTGAGTTGTTCGGCGTTAGCCGAAAATATGCGGAACAATGGTCCAGAACACTGCGATCCGCACTGTCTCAGGCAGTGCCTCGAGCCGCCATGCGCCGCATTGACGCCCAGTCCATCAACCTAATGAGTGAACGTTTCTCTGCGGCGATTAGGTCGTTGGAATGACCAGCGGATTCATGAACGCAGCCGCTGTCCTGCTTGTCGACGGCTACTGTGACGTGTTCCGCATCATCACCGCCGACGGGTGGCTTTGCCTATGATGTGACCTTCGCTGAACGGTTTGTTTTGCTGCAATGAATGCGAGGATCGTATATCCGACATTCGATTGTCAGAACAGGGTCGGGGCCTCGGCTTGGACCAGCGGCCGTATGATGCGGCGACCGTCATCCGTTGGGGCGAACGGGGCGACCTCATGGAAGGCGAGCCGGCGCGAAAGCTCGGTCCCGTTCGATGCGAGGTCCGCGAGCAACGACGAGCCGTCGATCGAGCGGTCGAGCCATGCGCCGGTCATGTCTGAGGGGACGAGCACCGGCATGCGGTCGTGGACCGTCGCCGGCCCGTCCACCGCCGGGCAGGTGAGTATCGTCGCGGTCAGCATCCATGGAGACGCTTTTCTCGGCGGAATTGACGAAATCATCGGATTCAACGAACTTGACGAATCCGCCGCCGATACCGGCGACGTCGCCGAAGACGAACTCGCCCGCCACCAGGAGAACAGTCCGGCCATTGCCAGTGGTCTGTCGTCCGGCGCATGGAAATAGAACGGCCGTCGGCCACGGAACTCGTAGTATCCGGAAGCGGGGATGACGGCCCGCATCGATCTGGTCGACTCGGCGAATGTCGGCTTCGCCTCGGCAGATTCGATGCGAGCATTGTATGTCGGATACGTCAGGGCCGGGCCAGCGCTCCACGACGGCACCAGAGACCAGCGCGCACCGGTCAAATGGCGTCGGCCGTCCCCGCCCTGCGCCACGACCGCGATGGTTTGCCCGGGCCTGACGTTATATGACGGCCGTGGCAGCGAAGCGGCATCCGCGCCACTGTTGCCGCCGTCCTCGTTCTCACCCGCCTCCACACCGAATTGTTTCGCAACCGCGCCCCAATCCAAATCAGCCGCAAAGCACCTGCACACAGCGAGAAGCATATCATTCGGCATGGCAGGAGCTTGCCGCCGATCAATCCCGACGTGTTGCTTAGCATCATTCCATCAGTCAATCATGTCGAAATCGGCATCATAGAAGCACAATCACAATCAGATACGTTTAAGCACATGCTGTAATCCACTAAAGAATCGATTATAATCGATTCTATTAAACAATTGGTCAGATACATCAATCATACTTGATTTCATATGAGGAAGGGATTCACCATGATTGATAGACCTGCATATATGCAGCAAATACGTCCCTTCATGGGAAAGAACGTCATCAAAGTGCTGGTGGGAGCCAGGCGCTCCGGCAAATCGACGTTACTGGAGCTCATCCGGCAACGGCTAATCAGCGAAGGCGTTGCCGAACAATCCATGCTTCATATCAATTTCGAATCAAGCGAGTATGCCGGTATCGCGAACGCCGATGATCTCAATCAGTATGTCGCGAAACACATGGCAGGAACACAAGGTACTATTCGCCTGTTCTTCGACGAAATCCAAGAGGTCATTCACTGGGAGAAGGCGGTGCGTTCCTTCATAGTGGATTACGATGCCGATATCTATCTGACCGGCTCGAATGCACGCATGCTGTCCAGCGATCTCGCCACCTATATCACTGGCCGTTACATCACCATCGACGTATACCCGTTCTCATTCGCCGAATTCCTTGATGCGTTTCGTCAAGCAGCCGGCCCGGTCGATGAACGATCTGCGTTCCGCAGATATGTAGCCCAAGGTGGATTCCCCTTCCAGACCGATCTGGCCTTTGACGAGACGGCTTCCCTGCATTACCTCGAGGACCTGTTCTCGACCATACTGTTCAAGGACGTCATCCGGCACGCGGGGATACGAGATGCCGACTCACTGGAAAGGGTCATACGTTACGTCATCAGTGAGGAAGGACATCTGGTTACCGCCGCGAATATCGCCGCATACATGAAAAGCGAGCAGCGCAAAGTATCGGCCGAGACCATCGCCAATTATCTCAACGCCGCGAGCAAGGCATTCCTCATCTACCGTGTTCCACGCGAGGACACGATAGGCAAGCGTACGCTGAAAATTAATGAGAAGTATTACGTGGTCGATCAGGGACTGCGTCATGCCATTGGACTTAACAACGCAAACGCAATCGATCAGGTTCTGGAGGGCATCGTCTACATGGAGCTCAGACGCCGTGGCTATGACGTTCGAGTCGGCAAAATCGCCGACAAGGAAATCGATTTCATCGCGCGTCGAGGAGACGATCTTTCCTACTATCAGGTCTCGTATCTCCTCGAATCACAGCAGACCGCTGACCGAGAATTCGGCGCATTCGATGGCATTCGTGATAACTGGCCCAAATATGTGCTGAGCATGGATGAGTTTCCTCAGACACGAGACGGTATCCAAGGAATGAACATCATTGACTGGCTACTTTCCAATAATCGGTGACGGTGGCTCAGCGAATCTCATACTGCAGGCCATGCCATACAACAAGCGGATAACAGCTAATCCAGCCGGTTCGCGTCGATGACCCGGTCGTCGAGGAACCAGTAGTCGTGCGGGTCGCCGCGCAGGGCGGTGAACGGCACCAGCGTCACGCCGGCTGCGGCTGCCTTGTCCAGCAGGTATCCGCGCACGATCCACGGATACTCCAGCACTCCGGTGCGCAGGTCGATGATGCGTTCGATGGTCTGGCCACTGACGCCGAAGTCCGCGCCGATCTGGTCGGCGGTCAGGCCCAGCAAACGCATGTTCTCACGGAATTCGCGGATGGTGTTCGCGCGCTGTTCACTGGTCAATGACATGATTCCACTCCCCTCGCAACAATGACGTTTCCCACGATAGTCACGACAGGAACCCGTGAGGATGCTTCCGTGTGGGCTTTGGCCAACAGCGAATGCCAAGGTACGGCAAAATCACGCCATACCTGTCCGCCAAGAGCGGAACTGCGTGCAATCGCATTCCCGTATGCCGTGTCGCGCGCGACAATAATCGAAGCCGCATCCTGGACCGTCGCTCCGGTCGGGATGCGGCGACGATTCGCGCAAAGACGACGAAAGGATGTCAAGATGACCGATCAGCGAGTGAAGGTGGGCGACAGCGACCTGGAGGTGTTCCCGCTGGTACTGGGCGGCAACACGTTCGGCTGGACCAGCGACGAGGCGACCAGCCGCAAGGTGCTGGACGAGTACGTCGAGGCGGGCGGCAACTTCATCGATACCGCCGACGTGTATTCGGCATGGGCGCCGGGCAACGCGGGCGGCGAGTCCGAGATCATCCTCGGCCGCTGGCTGGCCGTGCGGTCCAACCGCGACGACGTGGTCATCGCCACCAAGGTGAGCGAGCACCCGCAGTACAAGGGCCTGTCGCACGACAACGTGATCGCCGCGGCGAACGAGTCGCTGCTGCGTCTCGGCGTGGACGCCATCGACTTGTACTACGCCCACTTCGACGACAAGAACACCCCGCTCGAGGAGACCGTCGCCGCATTCGACGAACTGGTCAAGGCTGGCAAGATCCGCGCGATCGGTCTGTCGAACTACACAGCCGATCGCATCGAGGAGTGGTTCTCCATCGCCCGCGAGCACGGCTACGCGCTGCCGGTCGCACTGGAACCGCACTACAACCTTGTGACCCGCGGCAACTACGAGCGCACGCTCGCCCCGGTGGCCGCACGCGAGAACCTCGCGGTGTTCCCCTACTTCTCGCTGGCCGCCGGCTTCCTGACCGGCAAGTACCGTTCCGCAGCCGACGCCGAGGGCAAGGCCCGCCAGGGCATGGTCGCCGACTACCTCAACGCCGACGGGTTCGCGCTCGTTGACGCGCTTGATGCGGTGGCCAAGGCGCACGATGCGCAGATCGCCACCGTGGCGCTGGCTTGGCTGCGTCACCGTCCGCAGGTCGCCGGCCCGATTGCCTCCGCCCGAACGCCCGAGCAGCTGCCCGCCCTGCTGGCTTCGGTCGCCCTTGACCTGACCGACGACGAGGTGGCCGCGCTCGACAAGGCGTCCGAACCGTTCGCCAAGTAATTGCCAGCGTTCGGATATAACGTGGACTGAAGTCACCCATTGCCGTGATCGACTTCAGTCCATGTCCGGCCGTCGTCGTTGAGCCGCAGATACCAAGCCATCGATTGCGGACCGTCGGGCAGTGACGGGTCTCTGCCATCGCAGTCGAAATCGACGGTCGCCATGAATATGCGGTCCCGCCCATATTGCTGGTATGCGTCATACACGGACGACCAGTAGTCCGGCGATTCACTCTTGGCCTTATCCTCCCAATCCAGCATCTCATCGGTCTTCGCTTCGTCGTAGGAGACCTTGTGCAGTGTGCAACCGGTGAGTGTGGAGAACGATTGCGTGACGGTCCTGCCGGCGGCGTCGAGCTGCGCCTTGGAGAACCGGGTGGAGGACGAGTAGGAGTACTGGACGTGCGACGTGTCTGCGGGACGATGCATCCACCATCGTGCGAATACGCATATCGCGACCACCAGTATCACTGTGACGATCGCGATGATGATTCCGTATCGATAACCCTGCCTGTCCTCGGATATCATTGTCGGATTCCCCCTTCCGAGCGTCAGCCATACATGTGCTTATATCATAGATTTGGCCATACCGAGACGTTCTGTCGCCTGATGGCAACAACGCCGACCGGATTTCGGGGTCGGTTCCGGGAAGTCCCTGATGATTCGGGACGCGGTCGTTTGCGATACTGTGATGTTGTCTGCAAACAATGGAAAGGGGGAATGGCATGCGACTCATCGGCAATATTCTGTGGATCATTCTGGGCGGCATCGAAATCGCCATTGGTTGGGCCATCGTGGGCCTTGTCCTGTGCGTCACGATTATCGGCATCCCACTGGGCATTCAGGCATTCAAGATGGCCGGACTTACGTTGGTGCCGTTCGGCAAAACGGTGCGGTACGGCGGCGGGGTCGGTTCCACGCTCGCCAATATCGTATGGGTTGTGCTGGTCGGCGTATGGATGGCGATCGGCTATGTGATCGCCGGCGCGCTCAACTGTGTGACCATCATAGGCATCCCATTCGGCATCCAGTCGTTCAAGATGGCCAAGCTCGCGCTCTGGCCGTTCGGCGCGCAGATCGACAATCTGTGACGGCCGGCTGTGAATACCATGCCGTCGATTGCACTGAAGGGACCTGCTTCCCGCCGCATCTACCGGGGTGATTTCCCACGGATCCGACGCCGAATCCGCCTTTAATCCATCACTGCAGCGCCTTGATAAGCGCCTGCATGGCGTCGTTGTTGGGCAGTTCGGATACGTTGGTGACCTGATCGGTCACGCCGTTCACCCCGAACCGTGAGATGGGGTCGCTGCCCAGATAGTCCACCGATCGGAAGCCGTGCCGCCGCCACGCGAGCTGCTGCACGTCCTTCGACTTCAGCAGATCAAGCAGTTTCTCCCCGTTGGCATCCAAGGCCATCAGCGTATGCGTGCTCCAGACGGTCGGGGTCGGGTAGGCGACCACGATGTCGTCCTTGACCTGGGCGAATGCGTCCGGATTGTTGACCGCCAGATCGAGGATCTGCGACTCATAGCCGACGGTCATCGGTTTGGAGCCCACGCCAAGCGTCAGAAACTGTGTGAACGAATCCTCGGAGCTGGTCTCCATCCATCCCGATTTGGCGAACAGGCGCTTCACGGTCGCGCCGTCGCGCGCCACGGAATCCACGGTGGCTGGCGTGCCGCCGTTGAGCACGGTGGCGATGAGCGCCGCGTACTCGTTGCCTGAATTCGATTGCACCGGATCGGTCGAGTCGATGCGGAACTGGCCGTACCCGGCCGCATACCCCACATCGGTCCATGATTTGTCCGCGACCATCGCATCCACGGCCTTGGCCATGTCCAACCGGTAGACGCCGGATTCGTCTTTGGTCATGAGTCCACCGGCGACCAGCCCGTCGGCAACGGCTCGATGCGTGTAGACGACAATCGGAGAATTGAACACGATGTCCTGTCGTGTGGCCTTCACGCCCTTGGACTTGCCGTATTCGACGGCCGTGCGCGAGGAGGGGAACAGGTAGTCGAGGCCCTTGCGGTCGGCGTCCATCATCGCGAGGCTTCCCGCCTTGCGGTAGTTCACGTCGAGGCCGGCTTTGGTCGCCAATGCCTTGAATTCGTCGTCATCGAACAGACCGATCTTCTCGCCGCCCAGATAGCCGTCCACCTTCACTGCCTGGACAGGTTCCGCAGGCTTGGGCTGGGACGAGCGCCACACCACCACGCCGAGCACGACGGCCACCGCCACGAGCAATGCGATCAGACCTATCACCTTCGTGGGCCAACGATGCTGGGTTTCCATCGGCTATGGACCTTTCCTCTTGCTGGGTGCCGCGTGCATGCGGCACCTTGGACACAGTGACAACGCCCGGACGGCACTGTAGTTCCGCTATCATTGTATGCCCGACATTACGCTTGACCCGTGTTCCCGGCCCCCATGCCCGGCCATAACCAGTAGTATATGAATTCGGCGTGAAAACGAGCAGCGCACGCACATCGACCACACACGATCAAAGGAGCCCAGACATGGCGGATGCCTGTGAAGGCGCAACCAGTGACGACAATGCCCAGAGCGGTCTCGAACGCAAGATGGAGTCACGCCATCTGACCATGATCTCTCTGGGAGGTGTGATCGGCACCGGATTGTTCGTCAGTTCCGGCTACACCATCCATCAGGCCGGACCGCTCGGCGCGATCCTGGCATACGCGGTCGGCTCCCTGCTCGTCTATTGTGTGATGGTCTCCCTTGGCGAGCTTTCCGTGGCCATGCCGTACGCCGGCAGCTTCCACATGTACGCCAAGCGGTTCATCGGCCCCGGCACCGCATTCACCATCGCCATCCTGTACTGGCTCAACTGGGCGGTGGCGCTCGCCAGCGAGTTCACGGCGGCCGGATTGCTCATGCAACGATGGTTCCCGGATTCGCCGGCATGGGTGTGGTCGGCCGTGTTCATCGTGGCGGTGTTCGCGCTCAACATCATGTCGGTGCGTCTGTATGGCGAGGCCGAGTTCTGGTTCGCCTCAATCAAGGTGCTGGCGATCACGGCGTTCATCGTCATCGGACTGCTGGCGATCTTCGGCGTGATTCCCATCGCCGGATACGACCACGCGCCACTGTTCGGCAACTTCAACGCCGACGGCTGGTTCCCGAACGGCTTCGCACCGGTGTTCTCCACGCTGCTCACGGTGGTGTTCGCGTTCTCCGGCACCGAGGTGGTCGGCGTGGCCGCCGGCGAAACGAAGGATCCCTCGCATGCGATTCCCAAAGCCGTGCACACCACGGTGTTCCGTCTGGCCCTGTTCTTCATCGGATCCATCGCGGTGATGTCCGCTCTGATCCCGTGGCATCAGGCCGGCGTGGAGACCAGCCCGTTCGTGCTGGTATTCCAGTCGATTGGTATGCCGTTCGCCGGCGACGTCATGAACTTCGTGGTCCTCACCGCCGTGCTGTCCGCCGCGAACTCCGGCCTGTACGTGTGCTCGCGCATGGTGTGGTCGCTGGCCAAGGAGCGTCTCATCCCCGCTCGGTTCGCCAAGACGAACTTCCACGGCGTGCCTGTGTGGGCCGTGCTGTTCAGCATGGCGGGCTCGCTATTGGCGCTGCTGTCTTCTGTGATTGCCGCCTCGACCGTGTATCTGGTGCTGGTCGCCGTATCCGGCTTGGCGACGCTGGTGGTGTGGTTTTCCGTGTGCGTGTGTCATATCCGGTTCCGCCGCGAATGGGTGCGTTCCGGGCGCAGTACCGACGAATTGGGGTATCAGGCCCCCGGATATCCGGTGCTTCCCTGGCTCGCCATGGCGATGTGCGTCGGCGCGCTCGTGCTGGTGGTGCTGGATGACACGCAGCGTTCCACGCTGTATTGCATGATTCCGTTCGTCGCCTGCTGCTACGGCGGATACCACCTGCTCGAACGTCGCCGCAGGCGCGGGAAACGTAACTAATAGAGCACGGCAGATGTGTTGTGCTCGACCTTGTTGGACCTTCCTGATCGCTGTGATGGTCACTATCGAGCACAATGAATGAGCCTTCTTGCCACAATGTGGATTGCGACAAGAAGGCTAATGCTCAGTTGTTCATGTACCGCTTACAGTTCGCGCAGCTGGGCGGCGATCTGGACGGCCTCGACACTGGCCTCGGCCTTGTTGCGGGTCTCCTGCCACTCGTTGGCGGGCACGGAGTCGAGCACGATGCCGGCACCTGCCTGCACGCTCGCCTCATGGTCGCGCAGGAACGCGGTACGGATGGCTATGGCCATGTCCATGTTGCCGGAGAAGTCGAAGTAGCCGACGGTACCGCCGTAGATGCCGCGATCGGCGGGTTCCAATTCGTCGATAATCTCCACGGCGCGCGGCTTGGGTGCACCGGAGAGCGTGCCGGCGGGGAACGCGGACTTGAACACGTCGAAGGCGGTCAACGAGGGGTCGACCCGTCCGGTGACGGTCGAGCAGATGTGCATGATGTGGCTGAAACGCTTGATGTCCATGAGCTGTACGACTTCTACGGACTGCGGCACGCACACCTTGCTCAGATCATTGCGCGACAAGTCCACGAGCATGATGTGCTCGCTGCGTTCCTTCGGATCGGCAAGCAGCTCCTTCGCGAGCTTCTCGTCCTCTTCAGGCGTGGCGCCACGTGGACGGGAACCGGCGATCGGGAACGTCATCGCATGGCCGTTGTCCACCTTGATGAGCGTCTCCGGGCTGGAGCCGATGACGTTGAAGTCGCGTCCCTGCGCGTCGGTGAGCGCCATGAAGTACATGTACGGGCTCGGGTTCAATGTGCGCAGCACACGATAGACGTCGAACGGGTCGGCCGGCGAATCGATGTCGAGGCGCTGGGAGATGACCACCTGGAACACGTCGCCGTCGACGATATGCCGCTTGGCTTCCTCCACGGCATGTTCGTAATGGCTTTTCTCGGTACGGAAACGCAGTTCGGGCTGCTTGACCGACTCGTCCAGCACGTTGACGCGTGCCTCGCCCTCGGTGGGGGTGGCGGCGTCGCGCTGCATACGATCCAGTCGAGCCACGGCCTCGTCGTAGGCGCCGTCCGCACGAGTGGGCTTGTCGTCCACGTTCACGGCGTTGGCGATGAGCCATACGGAACCGGAGACATGGTCGACCACGGCGATGTCGGTGGCGAGGGCGAGCACGGTTTCCGGCTGGCCGGTCTCGTTCGGGGCCGAGCCACGCAACGTCGGCTCCCAATGGCGGATGGCATCCCAGCCGACAGTGCCGACCAAACCAGAGGTCAGGTTCGGCAGCCCCTCCACATGCGGGGCCTTGAGCGTCTTCAGTGCGGCATGGGCGACTTCAATGACATCGCCCTCGTTGGGTACACCGGCCGGCACCTTACCCAACCAGTCGGCTTTGCCGTCGTTAGAGCGCAACTGGGCCATGGAATTGACACCGATGAAGCTGTATCGGCTCCAGGAACCGCCGAATTCCGCCGATTCGAGAATGAACGTGCCGGAGCGTCCGCCGGCGAGCCGCTCGTAGAAACCAACCGGGGTCAGGGAGTCTGCGAGCAGTCGGCGCACAATAGGAATCACACGATAGCCTTCATCGGCGAGTTCGTGGAACTGATCACGGCTAGGCCAAGTGGCTCCCCATGTAAGATTCTTGACGCTGCATTCGCTCATTATCGCTCCTTGACTGATATCCCAATTCACTGCATGTATTCCCGCAATACTAACCGTCCCTTGGCCGTGCTGCGTATGGCGTCCGCCGACAAAGGGAATCCGGCGTAAGCCTATTGCCCGGCAGGACGGTGGCCTTCGACCACGGGCAGCGGCCCTCCTTCGAGGAAGCAGCTGCGCTTGCCGGTATGGCATGCGGCACCCACCTGATCGACTTCGACCAGCAGCGCATCACCGTCGCAATCGAGCGAGACGCCCTTGACATACTGCACGTGGCCTGAAGTGTCTCCCTTGCGCCAGTATTCCTGACGAGAACGGGACCAGAACGTGACGCGCCCGGTGGTCAGGGTGCGCCGCAGCGCCTCGTCATTCATATAGCCGACCATCAGCACCTCGCGGGTGTCGTACTGCTGGATGACGGCCGCGACCAGTCCCTTGGCATCGCGCTTCAGTCGCGCGGCGATTCGTGGGTCGAGCTCGGTGGAATTGTCGTATTCGTGTTCTGCCATGTCGTTATATCCGTTTGCCTGCATTGTCCATGTATCGTACTTGTTCAGCGCACGGTGTAGCCGTGCTTCTTCAATTCCGCTTTCACATCGGCGATGGTCATGATGCCGTAATGGAACACCGATGCCGCCAGCACCGCGTTGGCGCCCGCCTCGATGGCCGGCGGAAAGTCCTCGACCTTGCCGGCACCGCCGGATGCGATGATCGGAATCTTCACTTCCCTGCGCACCGCACGAATCATCTCCAGATCGAATCCCTGCCGGGTGCCGTCTGCGTCCATGGAGTTCAGCAGGATTTCGCCGGCTCCAAGCTCCTCGGCCCGTTTGACCCACCAGATCGCATCGATGCCGGTGGATTTGCGGCCACCCATGGTGGTGACCTCGAAACCAGACTGGGTATGCTGTTCGCCCTGCTCGCGGCGGGCATCCACGGACAGCACCAGCACTTGGTTTCCGAATCGTTCGGCCACACGGCTGATCAGCGAAGGATCATTGATGGCGGCCGTGTTGACGCCGACCTTGTCCGCGCCGCAGCGCAGCAGCGAATCCACATCCTCGGGCGTACGCACACCGCCGCCGACCGTCATCGGGATGAACACCTGTTCGGCCGTACGGGAAACCACATCGATCATGGTCCTGCGATGCGAGCTTGAGGCGGTCACATCGAGGAACGTCAGCTCATCGGCGCCCTGACGGTAGTATTCGGCGGCCAGCTCCACCGGGTCGCCGGCATCCTTGAGGTTCTCGAAATGCACACCTTTCACCACGCGACCGTCATCGACATCCAGGCACGGGATGACTCGTACCGCCAGCGACATGCTCCACTCCCCTGTTCGGTTTCGCTTTGTACAGTGCTTCAGCCTACCTATCGGTCATTACATGAACCATATCGGCTTCTGCAATATGAGAATCATAAACGGTCACAACGGGTTTACGGCAAAACCACCTGCCGTACGCCCCTGAAGGAACGCCTTCCTCTCAAGAGGAAGGCGATAATCGTCACACAGGCATCAGTCGTAGGTCGTCAGCGCTCTTTGGCGGCAAGCTGGCCGCAGGCACCATCGATATCCTGTCCACGGGTGTCGCGCAAAGTGGCGGTGATGCCCGCGTCATGCAGGATCTCCAAGAACCGCGCCTCATCCTCCGGTTTGGAGGCGGTCCATCGGGAGCCCTCGATCGGATTGAGAGGAATGGGGTTCACATGGGCCCAGTTATCACCATAATGATTGAGTCGTTTGGCCAGCAGACGAGCATGTTCTGCCTGATCGTTGATGCCGCGCATCAACGCGTACTCAATGCTGACGCGTCGCTTGGAGGCAAGCCAATAATCATGAGCGGCGTCCAGCACCTGCGTGGTGTTGAAGCGTCGGTTCATAGGCACCAGCTCGTCGCGCAGTTCGTCGCTGGGCGCGTGGAGGGAAACAGCCAGACGCACAGGAAGGCCTTCGGCGGTGAGCTTTTTGATTCCGGGCACCACGCCTACCGTGGAGACGGTTATGTTGCGCGCTGAAATGCCGAAGCCTTCGGGAGGCATGGCGGAGATCTGCCGCACCGCGGACAGCACGGACTTGTAATTGCCCATCGGCTCGCCCATGCCCATGAACACGATGTTGCTGAGGCGGCCCGGGCCACCGGCGACTTCGCCGTCACGCATCATCTTCGCCGCCACGCGCACCTGTTCCACGATCTCGCCCGCCGACATATTGCGGGTCAGGCCCATCTTGCCCGTCGCGCAGAACGGGCAGCCCATGCCGCAACCGACCTGCGAGGATATGCAGAGCGTGGTGCGTGTCGGATAGCGCATCAGCACGGATTCAATGAGCGAGCCGTCGAACAGGCGCCACAGCGTCTTGATGGTGGTGCCTTGGTCGGCCACCTGCCGAGTGACTTCGGTGATGAGCTGCGGGAAGAACATCTCGGCCGCCTCGGCACGTTTGGCGGCGGGAAAATCGCTGTATTCCGCAGCATCCACATCGAAATGGCCGTAGTAATGGTTCGCCAACTGCTTGGCGCGGAACTTCGGCAATCCCAACGACTCTACGCCAGCGATGCGCTCTTCAGGCGTCATGTCCACGAAATGCAGCGGAGGCTTGCCACGGCGAGCATGGTCTTTGGACAGCACATCGCGGAAGGCGCCGGAGGTGCCACCGGGGGTGATGCCGGTTTCAGGTGTATCAATCTCATGTGCGGTCATGCCGAACTTCACTCTTACCTTGACGGGGAATACAAAATACCAACGAATTACCGATACCGACTATTCATGGACGGCTCTACTCACATTGTAATGGCGGTGCATCTTCATAGTCGCCGGTAAGATGCACCGCCACAATCAATCATTGAGCATTGCGTTATCGCCTCGTTTGTCAGCGTTCTACAACCCGGTGACCCACAGCAATGCGCACGTGAACGGGGCGCTCATCAGAATGGAATCCACACGATCCATCACGCCGCCATGGCCTTTGAGCAGATGCCCCATGTCCTTGATGCCGATGTCTCGTTTGAGCATGGATGCGCACAGGTCGCCGAAGGTGCCGACTGCGCCAATCAGTACGCCGGCGACGATTGGGACCCACCAACGGCTCGCCCAGATGGAGGAATCATAGGTGCAGAAGAACACCGCGAACGCCCCCGTCATGGCGAACAGCATCGATCCGATGAGGCCTTCGACAGACTTCTTGGGCGAGATGCGCGGACTGAGCTTATGCTTGCCGAGCCATGCGCCGGCGAATAATCCGCCAGTGTCGGAAAGCGCCGGCAGGAATACCAGCATGATGGCGTGCGCCACAGGATGATTGTTGAAGGTGAGCGGAATGATGATGCAGCTGGCCAGCAACGGAATGTACAGCACGGTGAGCACCGAGACAGCCACATGGCTGATACGGGAGTGATGCAACTCACCGCCGTCGTGATTGAACGAGGATTCCAGCCGGGCGCTGGCATCCGTGTTCGATAGTTTGCCTGCGACCGCGAGGGACAGACGGTTGCCGAAGCTGAGCTTGGCGCTCGCAGAAATGGATACCAGGATGATGGATACGATGACGCTCAGCGACATCGTGATGAGATGGTAGGGAGCATAGTAAGTCGCAAGCAACGTGAAGGACGAACATATCCAGAGCATGACGACGGGGATATGCAGGCCCACGGTGGCGAAATCCACACGGAGCTCCCACAATGCCAAGACCATGAACACCACGACCAACAGCACGAACAGGTCGATTCTGATGAGCAGACTGGCCAGGATCAGAGCAACCAGCACTACAGCCGTGCCGATGGCCTGTGGCATATTACGGCCGGTCTTCTTGTTGATCTGGTTCAGGGCCTCCTCGGCCTCTTCGTGCAATTGATCGTTACGTTCCATAATGCTCCCGGAGCTGATCGCTCAGACCTCCATGATCTCCTTCTGCTTGGTCTCCAGCAGAGCATCGATTTCATCGGTGACGGACTTGGTGACCTTGTCAAGGTCCTTGAGTAGACGATCGCCTTCATCCTCGCCCATATCGCCGTCCTTGACGGACTTGTCGATGGTTTCCTTGGTCTTGCGACGAATATTGCGGACGGCGACCTTGCCATCTTCGGCCTTGCCCTTGGCGAGCTTGACGTATTCCTTGCGGCGGTCCTCGGTAAGCTCGGGCATGGTCAGGCGGATGACGTTGCCGTCGCGGTTCGGGCTGACGCCGAGGTCGGAATTGCGAATGGCCTTCTCCACGGCAGCGGCCTGGGAAGCATCGAACGGGGTCACGGCAAGGGTACGGGGCTCGGGAACACCGATGGAGGCTACGGCCTTGATCGGAGTCGGTGCGCCATAGTAGTCGACCATGATGCCGTTGAGCAGTGCGGGATTGGCGCGCCCGGTGCGGATGCCCGCAAAGTTCTCCTTGGTGTTTTCCACAGTCTTGGCCATCTGTTCCTTGGCCTGATCGATGAGAGACATGCTAGTTACTCCTTAATGATTCGAATGGTGTTCTTCCATGAACGCTTGTTATCTGATTGTAGGCGTTCCTGCGCCTGCAATCAGTCAGCCACACGCGATTCCGCGCTGGAGACCAATGTGCCGATCTCCTCGCCGACGAGCGCCCGGGTCACGTTACCAGCACCTTCGAGTCCGAAGACACGAATGAGCTTCTTGTTGTCGCGTGCCATCGACAGTGCGGAGGCATCCATCACGGCCAAGTTGTCGACAAGCGCGCGCTTGTAGCTCAACGTCACGAAGCGCTTGGCGTTCGGATCCTTGCGCGGGTCGGCGGTGTAGACGCCATCGACGCCGTTCTTGCCCATCAGCACTTCGTCGCAGTGGATCTCAAGGGAGCGCTGCACCGAGACTGTGTCTGTGGAGAAGTACGGCATGCCGGCGCCGGCGCCGAAGATGACGACACGGCCTTTTTCGAGATGACGGATGGCTTTGAGCGGAATGTACGGCTCAGCGACCTGACCCATCGTGATCGCGGTCTGCACGCGGGTGGACTGGCCTTCCTGCTCCAGGAAATCCTGCAGGGCGAGGCAGTTCATCACCGTGCCGAGCATGCCCATGTAGTCGCCGCGAGAGCGATCGATGCCGGCCTGCTGGAGCTCCGCACCACGGAAGAAGTTGCCGCCGCCGACCACAATGGCCACCTGGACGCCCTGCTGCACTGCAGGAACGATCTCCTCGGCGATGCGACGGATGACATGGGTGTCGATGCCCACCTTGCCGCCGCCGAACGCTTCACCGGACAGCTTCAGTAGAACCCTACGAGGCTTGTCGCTTTCAGTCATGTGTGTTGCCTTTCCCTGAGACTTCATGGAAGTGCCTGCAAAATATCCGTAGACAAGGGTATCGGTTTACAACGACACCCCCGGCATTGACACCCCCCCATATAAGAAAACGCCATCCGAAGGCTTGCTCCGGATGACGTTTTCAATCAATGCGTCAAACTAGTATGCAGCTCCGTCAGCTCGTTGATTAATTCACTACCCCTCAGTCCCGCTTCGCGGGCCAGCTCCCCTGACAAGGGGAGCCAGAAGTATAAACAACGAATTAATGACGCAGGATACTAGGCGACAGTGAACCTGATGTTCACTCTTCCTCGCCCTTGCCGACCTCGATGCGGGCGAAGGCAGTGGCCTTGCCGCCCACTTCCTCGAACAGCTTGCCGACGGTCTTGGACGGATCCTTGACGAACGGCTGCTCGAGCAGCACGACTTCCTTGTAGAAGGCGTTGAGGCGGCCCTCGACGATCTTGGGGATGATCTTCTCCGGCTTGCCTTCGGCCTGGGACTTCTCGGTGGCCACGCGACGCTCGGACTCGACCACATCGGCCGGAACATCCTCGCGGGTGAGCCACTTGGCGCCCATGGCGGAGATCTGCAGAGCGGCTTCGTGGGCCACGGCGGCACCGGCCTTGTCGGTCGCGATCATGGCGACGATGCTCGGCGGCATCTCGGCGGACTTCTTGTGAGCGTAGATTTCGACGTGCTCGCCGGAGATCTTGGCGAACTGACCGATCTTGACGTGCTCACCGAACAGGGCTGCGGCCTCCTCGACTGCGACCTTGACGGTGGAGTCGCCGGCCTTGGCGGCTTCCAGCTCTTCGACGGAGCCGGCACCGGCAGCCACAGCGTAGCCGAGCACCTCATCGGCGAACTCGACGAACTTCGGGGTCTTGGCCACGAAGTCGGTCTCGGAGTTCAGCTCGACGGCGTAACCGGTCTCGTTGCCTTCGATCACGACGACCTTGGAGGCGATGGTGCCCTCCTGGGCCTTGCGGCCTTCACGCTTGCCGGCTGCGGCGATGCCCTTGGCGCGGATGATTTCCTTGGCGCGTGCCACGTCGCCTTCGGCCTCGGTGAGAGCCTTCTTGACGTCGAGCATGCCGGCGCCGGTGTCCTCACGAACCTGCTTGATCAGTGCGGCGGTAATTGCTGCCATTGATGTTCTCCTTTAAGAAGATTTTGCTTACCCAAAACAGATGGGAAGCGCTTGTTCAGGCACTTCCCATCCTAGAGCATCACTCGGCCTTCGGGGCCTCGGTTTCGCCTTCGGCGGCCGGAGCTGCTTCAGCGGCGGCCTCGGCGGGGGCTTCGTTGGTCAGAAGTTCCTTCTCCCAAGCGGCCATTGGCTGAGCGTCGTCGGCGGTCTTGTTGGCCTGGCCGGAACGCTCCAGCAGACCTTCCGCAACGGCGTCGGCCATCAGGCTGGTCAGCAGTTCGATGCCGCGGATGGCGTCATCGTTGGCCGGAATCGGGTATTCGACGATGTCGGGATCGGCGTTGGTGTCAACGATGGCGACGACCGGGATGCCGAGCTTGTGAGCTTCTTCGACAGCCAGGGCTTCCTTGGTGACGTCAACGACGAACATGGCGGAAGGCGTACGGTTCATGTTGCGGATGCCGCCGAGCTGCTTCTCCAGCTTGTCCTTCTCGCGCTCGAGCAGGAGGAGCTCCTTCTTGGTCAGGCCGGAGCCATGCACGTCGTTGAAGTCCATCTCCTCAAGTTCCTTGAGACGGTTCACGCGCTTGGAAACGGTCTGGAAGTTGGTCAGCATACCGCCGAGCCAGCGCTCGGAAACGTAAGGCATGTTCACGCGGGTGGCCTGTGCAGCGATGGCCTCCTGAGCCTGCTTCTTGGTGCCGACGAAGAGCACGGTGCCGTTGTGGGCGACGGTGGTCTTGATGAAGTCGTAGGCCTTGTCGATCATGTCGAGCGACTTGAACAGGTTGATGATGTGGATGCCGTTACGCTGGGTGAGGATGAACTGCTTCATCTTCGGGTTCCAACGACGGGTCTGGTGGCCGAAGTGCAGACCTGCCTTCAGCATCTCGCTCATAGTGATCTGAGCCATGGTAATACTACCTTTCTTGTCGGTTCTTGCCTGGTCATGCGCACCTGCGTGCAGCGGCTTCCCCGATCGCTCGAGTCGCCACCGACCGACACAGGCCGTCGCGAGCATGACGCGTATTTGTGGTGTGCCGGTCGACGATAATGGGTGGCTCCGAGCACCTGCGACTGCGCTCTTTGCCGGATGGCACACAAAATTTAAGAATATCATCAGATATGGAAAAGCGGCCACCCCAATAGTTATCGGAGCGGCCGCGTCCACTGATTCACCGCGGAGGCACCAGAATATCTGCTTATCGCTGATGCGTGCGCATGTACCTCATGGCTTCGCGACGCTCGTCCTTTTCGAGACGGTCAAGATAGACATGGCCGTCGAGATGATCGCATTCATGCTGAAGCATGCGGCCCATGAGGCCTGCACCCTCCAACACCACTTCCTTGCCGTCCAGGTCGATGCCCCGCACGCGGGCGTGATCGGCCCTTCGCGTCTTGTACCACAGGCCCGGCACCGACAGGCATCCCTCGTCGCCATACTGCTCGCCGGAGGTCTCCTCCAGTACCGGGTTGAGGATGTACCCGACATGTCCGTCGATGTTATAGGAGAACGCCCTGAGACTCACACCGATCTGGTTGGCGGACAGACCGGCACGGCCCGGATCGTTCACCGTATCGAGCAGATCCTGCACCAACCTGCGCACGGCAGGGGTGATTTCCCTGATCTCGTCGCATGGGGTGCGCAGTACCGGATCGGGCACGACTCGAATCTCACGAATGGCCACTGTGATGTCACTCCTCGTTCTTCTCGTTGGCGTCAGCCTGTGGTTGGCCTGCCATGCTCCCGGCATCGTCCGGCTCTTGCTCGGATTGCTCGGCTTGCTCGGATTCGGCCTTGGTCTTCTTGATTTTCTCCTGCACGCTAGCAAGCGAATCGGACACGCTGGATTTGACCTGTTCGGAGGCCTGCTTGACCTGCTCCGAAGCCTGCCTGACCTGTTCGGAAGCTTTCTTCACGGTCTCCGAAGTGCTGTCGATGATCTTGACGGTGGCCGGCAGCGGCTTGTTGGACGGCTTGGGGGCATACAGCTCATCTTCGATGACGGAATCGTACCGCTTGAGCACCTTGGGGCGCACCACCTTCATGCTCGGCGTCAGCGTTCCTCGCTCCTGGCTGAAGACCTCGTTGAGAATCACGAACTTGCGTACGGATTCGGCCCGGGAGACATTGGCGTTGGCCTGATCGATGTACTGCTGGATGAACGCGCGCACCGCATCGTTGTCCCTGGCCTCATCGAGTGTCATATTCGCGTCAAGCCCCTGGCCCGACAGCCACGAATGCAGCATGTCGGGGTCGAGTTCGATCAGCGCAGAAACGAAGGGCTTGCCATCGCCCACCACCACGGCATGCGACACGATCGGGCACGTGTTGATGATGTCCTCCATCGGCGCCGGACTGATGTTCTTACCGCCAGCGGTGATGATGATGTCCTTCTTGCGTCCGGTGATGAAGGTGAAGCCCCTGTCGTCGATGCGACCAAGGTCACCCGTCTTGATCCATCCGTCTGCGGTCATGGTCTGGGCGGTCAGCTCAGGCTGCTTGTAATAGCCAAGGAACACATTGGGCCCGGTGAGCTCGATCTCATCGTCTTCACCCAGACGCACGCCCATGCCGGGACCGGGCTTGCCCACGGACCCGACCTCGTTGTCGTCCTCCCAATTGACCAGCATCGGAGCCGCTGTTTCGGTCATGCCGTATCCCTGGATGAACGTGATGTCGTCCATGCCGTTGAAGAAGTGGGCGAGATCGACGTTGAGCGGTGCGCCTCCGCATGCGAGCCAGCGGAGGTTCGGTCCAAGCGCGGAACGAATCGACTTGCCGACCGTGGCCATGAAGAAGGAGTGGCTGATGCGGTCGAACACGGAATGACCATGTCCGGACTGCCCATCCTTGCTCCATTTGACGAAATGCTTCACCGACCGGGCGAATATATATCCCTGGATTCCGGCGCCGGCCTTCTGCGAAGCGGCGTTGTACACCTTCTCGAACACACGCGGGACACCGAGCAGATAGGTGGGTTTGAAGCTGCGGATGTCGGCGAGCAGATGTTTGGCGTTGGGGAGGTATCCCACGACTCCGCATCCGCCGATGCACACATACTGGATGTACCGGGCGAAGCAATGGGCGAGGGGCAGGAACAGCAGCAGGCGGTTGTCGTCGTACAGCATCCCCCGCAGGATCTCGTAGCCGTTGAGCACGATATGCGTGTAATTGCGGTTGGAGAGCATGGCCCCCTTGGGTTTGCCGGTGGATCCGGAGGTGTAGACCACGGTGAGCAGATCGTCGGCGGTGATGCGGGAGATGGCGGCGTCCAGCGTCTCGTCGCTGACGCCATGGCCGAAGTCCGCCACGGCGTCAAGTCCATCGGCCTGAAAGTTGAACACGTATTTCAGACCCGGATGACCGGCTCGAATCTGCTCGAGCGTCTGAGCTCGTTGGAAGTCCCCCGCAAAGGCGATCGCCGGGTCGACCTCCTCGATGATGCCGGCGGTCTGCTTGGCGGAATCCGTCTCATACACAGGAACCACGACCGCGCCGATCGCCGCGCACGCGAAATCGGTGACGCCCCACTCGTAGCACGTCGGCGAGTAGATCAGCACCATGCTGCCGGCCTTGACGCCAAGACCCAGCAGCCCCTTGGCCACTTCGCGCACGCGAGACAGCATCTGGGAGGCGGTGACGCCGTGCCATTGATGTGAATCGTCATCCTGCCACTCGGCGATGGTGTCGTCCGGCGTGCGGGCGGCGCGTTTCGACAACAGCGAGAAAACCGTGTCTTCATCCGTGGTGACGTATCTGGGTTGTTCAACATGTTCACGCATACGCTCCACTATAGGCGAAACGTCCTATGACTACGCCATACCCAGGCATCGGCCGTCTGGAGCACGGACGACATGTCGGAGATTGTCAGTGCGGCATGCAGGGGCACAAGGCGGATCCCGGGCTGCTATCCGAGATCGGCGAACACACACATCCAGCGTGAGCCTATGTACTTGAATTTGAGGTTCACGCGCAGGTTTTCCTGCCCGATGGTCATGAGTACGGCAAGCTCCATGATGGTGTCGCTGATGATCATGCCGTTGATCAGATTGGGGACTGTGGGCAGATAGCAGAATTTCGCTTTGATTTCAGGATGGGTGGCCATATGGATATCGAGCAGGTACTGCATGGTCTGCAATCGTTCCAGACAAGGCGCGGTCAACGCACGTTGCAGTCGGGCAACGCTCAGTTTTCCCCGGATGGCATCAGCGCAATTGCATGCGATCCGGCATGCGGCAAGCGCCATGGTGTGGCATTCCTGGCCGCTCATGCCACATGCGAACAACGGCTGTATATGGTAGCGAACCGGCCTTTCGGAAAGCTCGACGGTGATGAAACCGTCATAGCTTGGCAGAGGCGTGCGTTGATGATAGAAAAAGCCATTGTATTCCATGGCAGATCACCTGTGATTCCCTATTGCGACCCAACCGTCATTGGTTGAATCTGGACACCACATCACCACTTTGCGTCGTACATGTCAAACTACTTCGCTGATTGCAAAGAAAACGCCCTTGAAAATCGACAAACCAACATGGTTTGTCGATTTTCAAGGGCGAAAACCGGCGATTGCGCCGACGGTCCTGTACTCTGCGCGACGCCTCGGCGAAACCGATTATCAGCGAGCGGAATACGGCGTGACCATCATGCCGCAGCGCTGGAAATTCTTGACGTCCACGTAGCCGGTGGATGCCATGGCTCGCTTCAAAGCGCCGATGAAATTGGTCTTGCCGTCCGCCTGATGGCTCGGACCGAACAGAATCTGTTCCAGTGGCGCCACTGTACCCACCGTGGTGCGGTATCCACGGGGCAACGTCTGATGACGGGCTTCCGCACCCCAGTGCGTGCCCTTGCCCGGCGCTTCGGTCGCACGCGCCAGAGGCACCCCAAGCATCACCGCATCGGCGCCCAAGGCCAGGGCTTTCACGAAGCTGCCGGAATCCCCCATGCCGCCATCGGCAATCACCTGCACGTAACGGCCGCCCGACTCATCCATGTAATCGCGGCGGGCCTCAGCCACATCGGCGATGGCCGTGGCCATAGGCGCCTGGACGCCCAAGGTCTGGCGGGTGGCGGAGACCGCACCGCCGCCGAAGCCGACCAGCACGCCCGCGGCACCGGTACGCATCAGATGCAGAGCGGCGGTGTAATTGGAAGCACCGCCGACAATCACCGGCACATCGAGATCGTAGATGAACTTCTTCAGGTTCAACGGCTCATGCGACGAGGAAACGTGCTCGGCAGACACCACTGTTCCGCGAATCACGAACAGGTCGACGCCCGCATCCACCACTGTGGAGTAGAACTGCTGCGTGCGCTGCGGGGACAACGCGCCCGCCACCGTGACGCCGGCCGCGCGGATCTCACGAAGACGCTGAGTGATGAGCTCGGGCTTGACCGGCTCAGCATAGATCTGCTGGATACGTGCCGTGGCCTGGTTGGCCGGAAGCTGTGAAATCTCGTCCAGCAGCGGCTCCGGATCCTCATAGCGGGTCCACAAGCCTTCCAGGTCGAGCACACCAAGGGCACCCATCTTGCCCATCGCGATGGCGGTGGCCGGGCTGGTGACCGAGTCCATCGGCGCGCCGATGACCGGGACGTCGAACTCATAGGCATCGATCTGCCAGGAGGTGGATACATCCTCAGGGTCGCGCGTACGCCGTGAGGGGACGATGGCCACGTCGTCAAGCGCGTAGCCTAGATGGCCTTTTTTGCCCAAACCGATTTCAATTTCCTGAGACATGGTCTCCACACTATTGCCGGGGACGGACGCCCCCGCTAAGGTGTCCATATTCTCGAATCCCGAACCGACTCGTTACAAACATGCGATAAGACTGAACCATTCCGCGAAAGCATCTATCAGGAGGAAGCATGGCCAAAATCAAGGTCGAAGGCACCGTCGTTGAACTTGACGGCGACGAAATGACCCGCGTGATCTGGAAGGACATCAAGGACAGGCTCATTCTGCCGTACCTCGATGTGAACCTCGAGTACTACGATCTGGGCATCCAACACCGCGACGAGACCGACGATCAGGTCACCATCGACGCCGCCCACGCCATCCAGAAGCACCATGTCGGCGTCAAGTGCGCCACCATCACCCCCGATGAGGCCCGAGTCAAGGAATTCGGCCTCAAGAAGATGTGGAAGTCGCCCAACGGCACCATCCGCAACATCCTCGGAGGCACCATCTTCCGCGAACCGATCGTGATGAGCAACGTGCCGCGTCTGGTGCCCGGCTGGACCAAGCCGATCGTCGTGGCCCGTCACGCCTTCGGCGACCAGTACAAGGCCACCGACTTCAAGGTGCCGGGCGCTGGCCAGCTGACCGTCACCTTCACTCCGGACGACGGATCCGAGCCGATTCAGCACGTGGTCTATAACTACGGGCCCGACGGCGGCGTGGCCCAGGTGCAGTACAACGTCAACGATTCGATCCGCGGTTTCGCACGTGCCTGCTTCAACTACGGCCTGATGCGTCATTACCCGGTGTATCTGTCCACCAAGAACACGATTCTCAAGGCGTACGACGGACAGTTCAAGGACATCTTCGCAGAAGTGTTCGAGACCGAGTACAAGGATAAGTATGCCGAGGCCGGCCTGACCTACGAACACCGTCTCATCGACGATATGGTGGCCAGTTCCCTGAAATGGCATGGCGGCTACATCTGGGCCTGCAAGAACTATGACGGCGATGTGCAGTCCGATTCCGTGGCCCAAGGCTTCGGATCGCTGGGTCTCATGACGTCCGTACTCATGACCCCGGACGGGCAGACCGTCGAGGCCGAGGCCGCACATGGCACCGTCACCCGCCATTACCGTCGCTGGCTCAAGGGCGAGAAGACCTCCACCAATCCGATCGCCTCGATTTTCGCCTGGACGGGCGGCCTCAAGCACCGCGCCGATTTGGACGGCACCCCCGAAGTCCGTCACTTCGCCGAAACGCTGGAGAAGGTCATCGTCGACACCGTCGAAGGCGGCCAGATGACCAAGGACCTCGCCATGCTCATCGGCCCGGACGAGCCGTGGCTCGACACCGAGGGCTTCATGAACGCGCTTGATGAGAATCTTCAGAAAGCCCTCGCCTGACCATCCCGGTCTCCCATACCCTGAAATATCCCGGATACGCACGGTTCTTTCGCACGTATCCGGGATATTTCATATCCCGTCCACTACAATCGGACCAGAGTGTTCATGAATCGCAGACTCTGCTGGGGAGGATTGTTCGTTTATGGGGTTCGTACGTCGCTCCGTCACTATCGCCACCGCCATCACAGCGGCATGCGCAATGGTATTGTCCCTGACTGCATGCAGCGCCAGCCACGATGACGACGCCGACGGTGGCACGAAGACCACCATCACCTCCGATTCCATGGGAGCAGCCGCGCTGTTCACACCGTCAGACGGCATCACATTGAATCAGCAGACCCCCTTGAACAAATGGGCCAAGCTCACGCCGGAATTGACTGACGCGCTCGTCCAGTACGGGTTCAAGAAAGAGAACATCTCGCATGCCACTTCCGATACGCTGGATAAGCAAAGCAGGGCGATTCAGGATTATGTGGTCAACCGGCTCTCCGGGAAAACAGTGACCGATGATTCTGGCATCGCCATCCCAGCGGAGAACACGACGGTACTGGTCGCCCCGGTGGTGGCCGCCGATGATTCGACCCGCCAGTACGGCGATTATGTCAGCCAGGAGCTGAGCACCGAATCCGATGCCGATGAAGGAGCTACGGATTCCGACGACGCCACATCCGATCAGCCGGAGGATGGGTCCTCGAATGGACAGTCCTCCTCGTCCACCAACTCGAACGACGAGAGCAACGACAACACAGCCGATTCCGATGACAGCACCGAAAACGACGACGACACACAGGCCCAGGCAGTGCAGCGTCTGGTCTCATCACTGAAACTCGCCCAGGAATCGGGCATGCATGTGGTGCTTCTGGCCAATAGCATTGAAGGATACAAGCCGGACGCATTCGTATCGTTCTCCGATGCGCGGACCATCGGACATCTGCAGGCTCAGAACGTGGCCGCCAAACTCGAATTGGACAAGGCGAGCAAGGACAATCCCAAACGCATCGAGGTTTTGCTGCCGTATACCACATCGGATGACGGCGATACGGGCGCCGGCATCGACTCGCAGTTCGCCAAGGAGGCATTCCAAGGCATCTGGCAGGTGCTCGGCGCGTATTACCAGAAAGGCACAGTGATCAGCCCTTCAGGAGCATTGACAAAAAACACCACCGAGGATGATTGGCTCAACGTAGCCTACGACATCGGCAAGGACCGCGCCACTGCCAAGGTTCTGTCGATGCGACTGGAGCATTCCGGCAGCACTTCCACGACCACCCGCATCGACGGCATCATCGCGATGAACGATTACGTAGCTTCCGAAGTGGTGGCGAAACTGGATGATCTGGGGTACACCGGCTCTGCGGCCGACATCAATCCGCAAATCACGATTTCCGGTATCATCGGCAACATCACAGGCAAAAAGGATCTGGCACGCGAAAGCGTCCCCGACCCCGTCAAAGCCCCCGAAAACGACGATTCCGCAAACGATACCGGTTCGGATGCGGCCAATGAGACCGACAAAGGAAAAGACTCACAGTGGCCTTTGGTCACCGGCTATGGCTCGTATATCTCCAGCATCCCCAATGTCGTCAAAGGCAAGCAATGGATGACCGGCATCGAAAACCGGCAGCTCCTCGCCGCCGACATCGCCGAAGTATGCGGGAGACTGAACACCGGCAAACCGCTCAGCGACATGTCATCCGTGCGCGATAGCACAGTGGGAGGCATCAAGAAGGTGCCGACGCTGAACGAACCGCCATTGGCCGTCAGCGCCAGCAATCTCAAGGCCACGCTCATCGATCCCGGCTATATCAGCCTGGCCGATGCAGGGTTGTGACATGGATCTCGCTGGGATGTGGGGACCAGGCCCGCGTACAGATCATTCCTTCAGTACGATCATGTATTCGCCGACGTATCGCTCCGGATCCAGATAATCGTGCGCCCCGCGCTTCAATCCCCAATGCAGGCATTGGCGGATTGAGCAATGGTCGGATTCGCCGTCCACCACGCCGATGGAGGCCCCTCCATTCACGTTCATTCCGACCTCAAGCGTGGTCACGGCGGGCTCGAAGGTCGAGGTCACTCCCCCACGGTGGCGTAGACTCACCACATCCTTGCCGCCGACCTTCCCCGCGAAACTGATGGTTCCAGCAGCAGGCGCCGAAATCGAGTCCCCCTGCCGCGCCTTGACATCGATTCCCCTATGTCCGGGTGCCCACGGAGTAAGTGGCCTGTCGAACGGAGCCTCGACCACCGGATTGCTGACGGGCCAACCGTATCGTGCCGAGCACCGCGACGTGGATCGTTCTTCCAGCATCGTCAGATCGGTGAAATCCACAGGCAGAAGCGTCTCTTGGACGTCGGGCGACATGTCTTTCGTCTGTGTGGCAGTACCATTCGAGGCCGTCTGCTGAATCGAGGAATAGGGCGAAGCGCCCCATGACGCTTCAACGGTCAGTCCCATCAGCAGCGCCAGAGCCAGTCCCAATGCCGTTGCGGCGGCCACTGCGGCATCCATCCACGTCCGTCGCTCCTCCGCCCGTCTACGCTCGTGTTCACGCAGTCTGGCGGCGCGTCGGGCGGCATGCCGACGCCAATCGAACCAATACCCATTCATATCCTTTGACACCTCATTCCAGATCGGCGGCATGGATGCATGCCGAATCATGCCGGCATCATTGCCGGTGTCTTCCACCTTGATGGAATCAAGCGTGCGGTGTCCAGCTCGATCGGGGTATGTGGTTCCAGCTTGCCAGGTTATCCACATAGCACAAAAGACTTTATATAAGTCGCCAACGGCGCCCATCAACGTTCGCAGGTCTATAGAGAAACGGTGCCTCAAAAAACGAAGCCCCTTGGCATTCCACCAAGGGGCTTCACATGGCTCCTGCGGCTGGGCTTGAACCAGCGACCGTCCGATTAACAGTCGGATGCTCTGCCAACTGAGCTACGCAGGAATATTCAATTATCAACCAGACAGGCCAGCAACGACCCGACCGGAAGAAGCTCCTGCGGCTGGGCTTGAACCAGCGACCGTCCGATTAACAGTCGGATGCTCTGCCAACTGAGCTACGCAGGAATGCTGTCATGCTTGAGATTTCTCTCGCGCACAAGTCACATATCTTACATGCCGTCCGCAAAAAAGCAAATTACATGCGTGTAGGCATGTCGCGCCTTATTCCGCCGATTTCAGGCATCCGCACGAAATCACATTGACACTTGAGTCAACGGCATGGCGGAATCGATCGGAAAGTCAGGTGCGCTGGGAGCCACACCGGCTTCGACTAGGTTCACGCCGAGCATGGCGACCATGGCACCATTGTCGGTGCAGAGCTTGATCTGCGGGATACGTACATCGACACCATGACGCTCGCCGAATTCGAGCAGCTTGGCGCGCAGCTGCGAGTTGGCGGAGAATCCTCCGCCGACGATCAGCGTATCGGAGCCATACTGCTCACAGCCGCGCATGGCCTTACGGGCCAGCACGGTGGCCACCGAGTCGGCCAGTGAGGCGCAGACGTCATCCACTGGAATCTCCCGGCCTGCGGCCTGCTCCCCTTCCACCCAACGGGCCACGGCGGTCTTGACACCGGAGAAGCTGAAATCATATGGATGCGCAGCTCCTGCCTTGCCCTGGGTGAGGCCCTGCGGCACACGGATCGCATGAGGGTCGCCATGCTGGGCATGACGGTCGATGTGCGGGCCGCCCGGATAGGGGAAGCCGAGCAGGCGCGCCACCTTATCGAAGCACTCCCCCGCCGCATCATCGAGCGTCGTGCCGACCACGTCAATCTTGCGCGGCATATCCTCCACATGCAGCAGCGAGGTATGCCCTCCGGAGACGATGAGAGCCAGCGTATCCGGAGGGAAAGCACCAAACTGCAACTGCGTCACCGCGATGTGGCCTATGACATGGTTGATACCATAGATCGGCTTGTTCGCAGCCCATGCCAGCGCCTTGGCACCGGAGACGCCCACGGCCAGACAGCCGGCCAGCCCCGGACCGGCGGAGACCGCAATGGCATCGACATCAGCCAGGGTCATATCCGCGTCGGCCAACGCCTTGGAGACGCATGGCACGAACGCCTCGGCGTGCGCACGTGAGGCGATCTCCGGAATCACACCTCCATACCGCGCATGTTCCTCCATCGATGAGGCCACCACATTGGACAGCAGCTCGCGGCCACGCACGATGGCGGCCGCGGTTTCGTCACAGGTGGATTCGATACCCAATACAATCGGCTCGCTCATGGTTACAGCTCCTGTCCACTTGTCTTCTGCCGTTCATAGGCATTCTCATCGACGTGCCCTCCGGACTCCGCACCAATAGCCTCGGCGACGTTGGCGCCGCCGGCTCCGGAAGGCTGGAATCCCACGACGCGCGGCTGCAGGTCCAAGGCCATCACATAGGCGTCGATGCCCTCGGGCTGGTAATAGCGTTTGCGCAGTCCGATGCGTTCGAATCCGAAGCCCCGGTACAAGGCGAGGGCAGGCGCATTAATCACACTGACTTCCAGCAGCATCCTTCGCGCGCCGGCTGCACGGGCATGGTCTATCAGCGCCGTCATCAGAGCCCGGGCTATGCCGTGCCGCTGGTAGGCTTTGCCGACGCCGACATCCATGATTTCCGCGTCCTCACCGTCATACCAGTATCCCGCGAATCCGCGAACCGAGGGCGTATCGGCATCCGATTGCGGCATCGGTTCCGCGACATCGAACACGTAGGTGCGGCTCGGCAGTTCCAGTTCCTGCCTCACCGAGGCCTCGCTCCATGCGTGGTTGCCGAAGAGCTCCACTTCCAGCGACCGCATGGCGGCAACGGCCTGTTCATGGCCGAGTTCCTGTTGAGTGATCAGCATCAGGCGTTACGCTCCGCACCTTCATGGCCGAGCACATGCTTCAGCGGCGCCGGGATCTCAGCGTCAGGACGGCGGAGATACAACGGTTCGACCGGCTCATCCAGATGCAGGCCGGAGTTCAGCAGCGCTTCCGCCGCGAATATGCTCAGCCCCTGCGCACCCTGGTCGAGCACTGATTCATCGTCGATATCACCCAGATGCCTGATATCGGCCAGCACGGAAGCATACCTGCGAGCGCCGTGGCCGATCACGTCCACGATCACATCGCCGTCAACGTCGGCGGCGTACGCTTCGACGGCTTGGTTCACACGGTCCACGATGGAGGCCGGATAATCGATGTCCATCGCAATCAGAGGCTTGGCAGGCGCGGAAGCATCCGGCCCTTGATCCGCAGCCGGACTTGCGCACAGTTCGAAATACAGTTGTCTGCGGCGTGCATCGTTGACCGCCAACGTCAGCACATGCCGACTGCGCGGATCGCCCAGAGTGCCTTTCTTCCCGCGGCGTATTGCGTTCCATTGCGCCTGCGGCTCAAGCGCATTCTGGCCGAGCAGCTTGGCGCCGGTGGCGAAAGCGAGCGCCTTGGCCGCCACGATTCCCGCGCGCAATCCGGTGAATGGGGCGGGTCCTACGCCTGCCACGATGGTATTGATGTCCTGTGGGGCGAACCCGGCCTGTTCCACCGCACATGCGATGTTGACTTGCAACTTCTCCACATGGGTGCGAGAATCCGTTTCGACGATGGGCTCATGCCCCACGACGCCGACCGTCGAACCGAATGAGGTGTCAATCACCAGTGTGCAACCCATGTATCCTCCTAGCCGTATGCTCACGCGCACATGGCATTATCCGTACCGAACCTTAAGAGAGTGTACATCGAAGAGAGCGCCTGCGGGCGCGTGCGTGCAGACGCTGCCCATCGTGGCTCGTTGGTCTCTTATATGGTGAAGCCTTGCCAGCGGGCGCCCACTGGTACGAAGGTCACCGTGCGGATGCCGTTGCTGGTGAGCACAGGCTGGCTGTCTTGTAGACCGTCCTGGTCGCCGTGCTCACTGATGGCCGTCGGATCCAATGGTCTGCCGATGTGGATTTCCAATCGTTCGTCGGCCAATGCGGTGGCCATCTGTTCGCCCCATTCCATCAGCACCACGGTGTTCTCGCCGGGGTCTTCGAGTTCTTCGTCGAGGCCGAGCGATTCGAGTTCGTCAAGGAGCCGGCCGATGGCGTCCTGCCCGGGTGCGTATGCGGCACCTCCGAGTCGGTATGCGTCCACATGGACCAGATGGGCGGCGGTTCCGTCGGCGAATCGTCCGTCCAGTTCGCGGGCGATGGTGAAGGTGGGTGAGACGATGGGCTCCTCGATGCCCAATCCCGCGCCGAAGCCTTGGGCGAACGTGGTTTTGCCGGCGCCGAGCGGCCCGGAGAGCAGCAGCACGTCACCTCCTCTGACTTGGCCGGCCACCTGTGCGCCGAGCTGCCGCATGGCTTGTGCGGTGGATGCGTGTGTCGTGATCGTGTTCATGTCCGGTGTCATCCTCTGTACTGTCTGTGTGTCCGCTGGTATTGGTGTCGAGCGCCTCGCGCGCCTCGGGAGGGTTTATGCCGGTCTATGCCGGTCGTCCTTTGTGGCTGATGTCCTCGATGCAGCGTTCCAACGCGTAGAGCGGGTCTCCTCCGTTGGTTTTGCTCTGCTCGTCGGCCCACGCCAGCATGCGGATGCAATGGGACATTCCCGCAGAGGTCCAACCGCCAAGCTGTCTTGCGGCGTTGCGCAACACCCAGGGGTTCGTTTTGGCCTCCGCTTGCGAGATGGTGCCGGATTTCACCGCGGAAGCCTTGGCCAATGTCCGCAGTTTCATGGCCAAGGCGCCGATCAGCGCTATCGGGTCGGTCCCCTGCTCCACAGCGGCACGCATCATGACGATGGCCTGCGACGTGTGCCCTTCAAGCGCCTTGTCGGCGACAGCGAAGCCGGTGACCTGTGGATTGGTGGTCAAATACTGGTTGACACGCTGCAACGCGATGGGATCGTCGTCGAAATCGAAACACAGCTGCTCACACATCGCGGCGAGTTCGCCGGTCTTGCCGCCGAGTACGGCGACCAGCTGTTGCGCTGCTGCCGGTTCCACTCGCCGTTTGCGCTTCTCGAATTCCTTGTAGACGAAGTTCAGCTGCGCGTCCGGCTTCTTCAGGTCCGGTACATCCTCCGTACGCGCCCCCGCCTTCACCAGTTGGTCGAGGAGGCGTTTGCCTTTGGCGCCGCCTTCATGCTGGCATATCACCACGCTGGAACCCTGCGGGTCCCTGACTGCCTGTTTGGTGTAGGCGAGGAGGGATTCGGCGAGTTTCTCGTCCGCGTTCTGCAGGTTGTCGATCCTGACCACCGCCACATCGGAGAGCAGCGAGGGGCTTACGGCCTCATCGAATGCATACCGGTCGGCTCCGGTGGCGTCCAGTTCGATGAATTCCGCGTCCGGGCGCGCCCTGAGCGCCGCCGTGCAGAGTTCCTTGACGCGCATGGAGTTCAGATATGAGTCTCCGCCCGGCACCACCGTCACCGGTGCATTCGCTGTTGATCTGGCCATGCCTTCCATCACCCCACATCCTTTGGACAAAGCCCGACATAATCGGTGTCAGCCCCGCCATTGCCCGGTTCCGCGCACTACGATGGACGGTATGAGCGATATCGAACCCCAGGATATGAACAACGCCACTGACGCGGCGACGATGCCCGCACGGCTTGAGCCCGGCCAGCCTGCGCCTGATTTCACGCTGACCGCCGTCGAACCGGACGGCAGCCAGACCAGCGTCACGCTGTCCGCGCTTACCACGGCCGGCCGCAACGTGATCCTGTACTTCTATCCCGCCGCAATGACCCCCGGCTGCACCACCGAGGCATGCGACTTCCGTGACAACATGGCCCGCCTCGAGTCGCTCGGCTACACGGTGCTCGGCGTATCCAAGGATCCCGTGGCCAAACTGCAGCGGTTCCGCGAGCGCGACCACCTGTCGTTCCCGCTGTTGTCCGACCCGGACCTCATCGTGCACAAACGATATGCCGCATACGGCGAAAAGAAGCTGTACGGCAAGACGCACGTGGGCGTATTGCGTTCCACGTTCGCCATCGCCGCCGATGGGCGCATCGAACTGGCACGTTACAATGTGCGGGCCAAGGGGCATGTGGAATCGCTGCTGAAACGACTCGGATGACGTCTTCCGCATGGGATTGCGGCCAATGGTGAGTCACGTGCTCCCGTCTGATGCGGTCACATGGAGCATGCGCCGCGTCTCCTGCCACCAGATGGCGAACCGTACCCGGCGCGATGAGCCGAACCGTTGTCCGGAAGGCCGAATGTCCTGCATGGTGCGTCGACGTGCGAATCGGCTCACGGCCATGACGATCACCATGCAGGCGGCTTCAATGAGCAGGACCAGTAAGGCGCCGGCTATCCCATCCGGCCAGGGCATCACGGACCATGTGCTGCCACCCAGCCACATCGCCACCCGTTCCATCACCAATGTGCCCGCCGAGGCGACCCAGGCGAGCGTGCCTGCCAACCATGGCAGGCACCACGCGCAGGCGAGCGCCATGAGCCCGGTGATCGTCGAGAAGCCCACAACAGGTGAGACCAATATGTTCGCCGGTATGGAAAGCAACGGCAGCTCAGGTTCCATCAGTATCTGAATCGGCAGTGTGAACAACTGTGCCGCCATGGTCATCGCCACCATCTGCGCGATGGCTTCCGGCAGTATGCGTCCCGCCGTCTTGCCGATTGGTCCAGCGAACAATACCATGCCGAGTACCGCCGCCGAGGACAACGCGAATCCATAGCTCTGCGACATTTCCGGTTCGAGGATGAGTGTACCGGTCACCGTCCAGCACAGGGCGCTCAATGCTTGGGACCGGCGTCCCAGCGCATAGGCTCCGGCTCCGAGCAGGCCCATGATCAGCGCACGGGTCACCGAATCACTGGGATAGACCAATAGGGCCAGGACCAGATACGCACCGGCGATCGCTCCGGCGCTGAGCTGCTGGCATATCAGCCATCGTCTGCAGAGGCGTCGGACCGCTTCCGCCAACATGATGAAATGGCCTCCGGAGACAGCCATCAGATGCATGATGCCGGATCGGCGGAACCGTTCTTCAAGCGTGGCCGCATAGGTGTCGTCGAGGGGTGAGCCGACGTGCCCCGGAGGCGACACGCTCACGTAATCCTGTCCCAGCACGCCCATGGTCAGTCCCGGCACGAGTACGCGTCCCTGATCGGACAGCTGCTCGGTGATCAGGAAGAACGACTGCTGCATATGCTCTATGGCGGTCCGGTACGGTGGCCCATTGGCCATCTGCACGACGGGATCGCCGCCCTGCAGCAGGAGCCATAATGGCATATGTCCGTATTCGGCTTCCTGCAGGGTGCCGGACAAGCGATACGTCGCCCCTCTGTGGAATCGGGAGCAATACGATTCCGCGGCATACACACGGACATCCGCCGACGAATGCCGGAATCCGTCATCCGCTCCCTGCATGGCAGGCGCGATGCCGTTGAGCCGCACATCGATCCGGCAATCGTAATCGCGCAGATCGGAAGCTATGACGGGAGCGGACACCGTGGCATGAACCTGTGTCAGACCGCCCTGGTTTCTGGCCCATATCGCCGCGGGGTCGCGCCATTCGGCTGTGTCGGCGGCAATAGCGGTAATGCCGCCTACACAGGCCATGGCGAGGCATACAGCGATCGTGCCCGCCCAACGAGCCTTGGTGTGGAACGCCGCACAGAGCACGGCCAATGTCAGTACCATCATTATGGCGAAAACGGTTATCGGCAATATGGTCATGTCAAATGACCCGGTAGGGATGTCGATGCGCTGTTGTCCGGGCCATCGGTCGAATCCGATATGCGAGGCAAGGCTGGAAGCCCACAGCGCCAGCGCCACCGGGAGCATGCGCCAGTCCCGACTGCCCTGTTCGCGCAGCATCCAATCCGCTCCGGCGATGGCGGGCGGCGCATCATGCACGATATGCGTTGCGGTGTTCATCGCACCGTCACCTGCCCCCGCATCTTCTCCAGGGTTTTGGAGCCGATGCCGTCGACGTCGAGAAGCTGATCGACTGATGAGAACCGTCCGATGGATTCGCGATGGGCGAGGATACGCTCCGCCATGGTCGGTCCGATGCCGTTGATGGTCTGCAATTGCTCGGATGTGGCCGTGTTGAGATCGATGCGGTGGTCATCGGCCTGCGGCAAGGGATCGGCTTCACCATCGTCGCCGGCGGCGGAACCGGTGTCGATACCAGGGTTGGAGGGGGCATCGTCACCGGGATCGGTATCACCCGTTCGGGTGTCGCCGTCCGCATCCGCTTCGCCGCCATCCAGCTGCGCTGTGCCGATGTCTGAGGAGGTGCCGATGCCTGATGACAATGCCGTCAGATTCATCGACTGCTGCACCAGCAACGCCAGGCTGGCGCCCAATGCCGCGATCAGGATCAGGATCACCGCCAGCGCATGGTTGACCGTGAACACCACGCGTGGCTTGTCCCGGCTCCGTCTTGCACCTTCTGCGGCCGAATCCGAGAGTCGTACTCCGATCAGTTCGCCGAGCGGTTTCCGGTCTCGCGCCATGGTGCCGGCCGCTGCCACATCATCGAAGCCGGATGAATGACTTGAATCATCGGATGACGACCTGTCGGCCGCAACCCGATCCGGCAATGGATGGATACCCTCATAACCAGGTGGTGGAGGAATCTCGCCGACGCGACCGGCATCGCGCACGGTTTGCGTGGCATGCCCGGATCCGGATTCGATGCGATCGAATCCGCCGTGCAAGCCCTGCAGCCGACATGATGACGATGACGCCGTTGATCTTGCTGGCGATGTTGACGCTGTTGACGCGATACGGAAAATGCCCATGCATCCACGGTGATGGACGCATGGGCATGATGTCCAGCTGAATCGGGGTATGTGGTTCCAGCTTCTGGAGTTATCCACATTGCCGGTGTCGGCCGTCCTTATTCGGCGGGCACGATGGAGACGATCTTCGGCGCCTTGACGATGACCTTGCGCGGCTGCTTGCCGCCAAGACGGTCCACCACAGCCTCCAGCGCCTGCTTCTCGAGGTCGGCCGGATCGATGTCGACCGGAACTTCGAGCTTGGCGCGCACCTTGCCCTTGATCTGCACCACGGCGGTCACGGTGTCATGACCCACGTAGCGCTCGTCGGCCACCGGCCACGGCTCGGCGGAGAGGGATTCGGGGTGTCCGAGCTTGTTCCACATCTCCTCGCAGATATGCGGCGCGATCGGTGCCAGCATGAGGATCAGCGGCTCCACGGCGGCACGGGGCACGGACTTCAGGGAAGTCAGATGGTTGTTGAGCACGATGAGCTTGGCGATGGCGGTGTTCGGACGCATGCCCTCCATCTCCACGGTCACTTCGGCGATGGTGTTGTTGAGCAGCTTGAGCGTCTTCTCGTCCGGAGTGTCTTCGGACACGTGCACCTCGCCGGTGGTCTCATCGACCACGTTGCGCCACAGGCGTTGCAGGAAGCGCATGCCGCCCACCACGTTGCGCGTGTTCCACGGGCGGGACTCGTCCAGCGGGCCCATGCTCATCTCGTACAGGCGGAAGGTGTCGGCGCCGTAGTTCTCATACATGAAGTCCGGGGTCACGATGTTCTTGAGTGACTTGCCCATCTTGCCGAACTCACGGTTGGCGTGTTCGCCGTTCCAGGTGAACGTCGGCTCGCCGGAGGCGTCGGCCGGACCTTCCACGACCTCGTCGGCCGGCACGTACTGGCCACGGTCGTCGGTGTAGGCGTAGGCCTGGATCATGCCCTGGTTGAACAGCTTGTGGAACGGTTCGGCGGAGTCCACGTAGCCCAGGTCGAAGAGGATCTTGTGCCAGAAGCGGGAGTACAGCAGGTGCAGCACCGCATGCTCCACGCCGCCGATGTAGAGGTCCACGCCACCCTCGTCGCCGGAGTACTTGTTGTGGTTCGGGCCCATCCAGTAGTCGAACTCGTCCTTTTCGACCATGTGCTTGGTGTCGGCCGGATCGATGTAACGCATGTAGTACCAGCAGGAGCCGGCCCAGTTCGGCATGGTGTTGGTGTCACGGTAATAGGTCTTGACGCCATCGCCCAGATCGAGCTCGACCTTGACCCAGTCCTCGTTGCGGCTCAGCGGCGCCTCGGGGTTGGACTCGGCGTCCATCGGGTCGAAGGTGCGCGGCTCGTAGTCGGGCACGTCGGGAAGGTTGATGGGCAGCGCGGAGTCCGGCAGCAGGTGCGGGGTGCCGTCCTCGCCATAGACGATAGGGAAGGGCTCTCCCCAGTAGCGCTGGCGGGAGAACAGCCAGTCGCGCAGACGGTAGCTCACCGTGCCCTTGCCCACGCCGGCGGATTCGAGCCATTCGTTGACCTTGGCGATGGCGTCATCGACGCGAAGCCCGTTCAGGGACAGCGCGTCGCCCTTGGCCGCCGTAACGTCCACCGAGGAGTTGATCACGATGCCGTCATGCGAGACGAACGGCGCCTTGCCTTCGTAATCGGCCAGATCGTCGCCGGAATCCGGCAGCGGCTGAACGGTGTAGATCACCGGCAGGCCGAACTTGACGGCGAAATCGTAGTCACGCTGGTCGCCACCGGGCACGGCCATGATGGCACCGGTGCCGTAGTCCATCAGCACGTAGTCTGCGGTGAACAGCGGAAGCTTCGCGCCGGTGATCGGGTTTGTGGCGTACAGGCCGGTGAACAGACCGGTCTTCTCGCCGCCCTCGTCCACACGGTCCTTGGCGGTCTTGGATTCGGCGGCGAGACGGTATGCCTTGACTCCTTCCGCAGGGCTGGCGTAGCCGCCCTTCCATGCTTCGGGTATGCCGGCAGGCCATTCGGCGGGGACGTACTGCAGCAGGTTATGCTCCGGGGAGACCACGGCGAAGGTGGTGCCGAACAGGGTGTCGGGACGGGTGGTGTAGATTTCCATGTCCTTGTCGCCATCGGCGGTGGCAACGCTGAAGTGCACGGAGGCACCATGGGATTCACCGATCCAGTTGCGCTGCATGAGCTTGACCTTCTCGGGCCAGTCGATGCCGTCGAGGTCCTCGATCAGACGATGGCCGTACTTGGTGATGCGCATGGACCACTGGCGCAGTTCACGCTGGAACACCGGGAAGTTGCCGCGCTCGGACTTGCCCTCGGCGGTGACCTCCTCGTTGGCGAGCACGGTTCCCAGACCGGGGCACCAGTTGACCGGTGACTTGGAGATGTATGCCAGTCGGAAGTCGTTCAGTATATCCTGCTGCTCCGCATCGGTCAGGTCGGCCCATGCCTTGCCGTCATGCTCATGGCCGGGGATGGCCTTCTCGCCGGACTCGAACTTGGCCACAAGCTCGCTGATCGGACGCGCGGAGCCCTTGGTCCCGGAAGGGTTGGTGGCCTCGTCGTCATACCAGGATTCGTAGATGCGGGAGAAGATCCACTGCGTCCAGCGTACATAGCCGGGGTCGATGGTGGCGAAGGTGCGGCGGTTGTCGAACGACAGGCCCATGCGGTGCAGCTGACGGGACATGTTGGCGATGTTCGCTTCGGTGGTCACGCGCGGATGCTGGCCGGTCTGCACGGCATATTGTTCGGCAGGCAGACCGAAGGCGTCGTAGCCCATGGCGTGCAGCACGTTCTCGCCCTTCATGCGGTGATAGCGGCTCACGACATCGGAGGCCAGATAGCCCAGCGGATGACCGACATGCAGGCCTTTGCCGGAGGGGTAGGGGAACATATCCATGGCGAAATAGGCGGTGCGGCCGTCGGCGTTGCGCCCCTTGCCGTCCTTCAGGTCGCCATTGACGTTGGCGGCCCAGAACGTGCCGCGTTCATCCCAGATCTTCTGCCATTTGTTCTCGATGTCCTGCGCCAATCGGGCGTTATAACGGAAGCCGGGCTCTTCGGTTTGCGTGCTCTTCTCGTTGTCACTCATAAATCAGCAAGGTAGCCGCGTAACTGGACACGTTCCTTTTCGTTATTCATCATCCGAGACGATGGCGCCGGGAGTGCCGTCACGCGAAATAGCGAGCATGGTCTGGTTCTCCAGCGTGCTGCGGGCGTCGTCCCAGCTGCCGTCCGCAACCATGTCCTTGAGTGACTGCGCTATCGTTCCGGCCAACCGGGCATTGCCTTTGCCGACAGCGATTCCGTATGAGACGGTTCCCGCATCCGTCAGAAGAGCCGAGTACTGCGGACCGTTGGCCTGTCGCAGACCGGCCAGCACCACCTGGTCCGAGGCGATGGCGTCGGCCGATCCCGCTTCGAGCGCAGTGACGCACTGGGCGTAGCTGTCGCGTTCCTGCGCCACGGCATCACTATGGTTTTCGAGGAGCATCGATGCCGTTTCGTCGCCTTTCACCACGCAGATATTGCGTCGCCCGAGCTCGCCCACACTGTCGCCGTCCGCGGAGAGCGTCGTACGGTCGTCTGCGCGTACCAGAAGCCCCACGCCGGTGGTCAGGTATGGTCCGGCGAAATCGACCGCGGCGCGGGACTCGTCGGTGATGGCCCAGGATGCCACCACCAGATCGACCTGTCCGCTGTCAAGCATGGATTGACGGTTTTCGGGACGCACCTGCTTGAATACGATCTGTTTGTTCGCGTATCCGAGACGTGACGCCACATATTTCGCCACAGTCACGTCGAATCCCTCGTATGTGCCATCGTGCCACACGCTGACGCCCGGCTCGTCCGCCGCGACGCCGATGGCGATGGTCGGGCCTTCCGGTGCGCCCGATACGGCCGTCACCTGGATCTGTCCGCATCCGGAAAGCAATGCGACCATGCCCGATGCCACGGCAATCGCCCGGATCGCATGCCGCCGCATACTGCGTCGGATGGAATGAGCCGCCCCGGCCCGATCCGCGCCATGGCCTAGGATGTCCCCGTCTTCACGGCATGGGACCGGACGTCGCGACGGCAGCATCAGCACTTTGACCTCATGATAAAAAGACCCTTCACAGCATTCATCACAGCATGCACAGGGCAATCCAAACTCATTTGAACAGTCGGGAGCGGGTGAGGAACCAGGTGACCACGCCGGAGAGCACGATGGAGATCACGATGATGAGCGTGAATCCCCAGGTCTTGTCGGTGAACGGCATGCCCAGCTGTCCGGGCACGAAGTTCATGCCGTACATCGAGAAGATGAGCGTCGGGATGGACAGCGTGATGGAGATGATCGTGAAGATGCGCATCACATTGTTCAGGTTGTTGGACACGATCGACGCGAAGGCGTCGGTCATGTTCGCAAGGACCCCGCTGTAGATGTTGGCCATCTCGATGGCCTGCTTGTTCTCGGTGATGACGTCGTCGAGCAGGTCCTCGTCGTCCGGATACTGCTTGATGCGCTGCAGGGTGGTGAGCTTCTCCATCACGATTTCGTTCGACTTCAACGACGTGGTGAAGTACACCAAGGTCTTCGACAGCTCCATGAGCATCACGATCTCACGGTTCTGCATGGAGTGACGCAGCTTCAGTTCGAGCTTGTCGCTTTCGCGGTCGATGATGCGCAGGTATCGCAGGTACATCGTGGCATTGCGGTAGAGGATCTGCAGGATGAACCGGGATCGCATGTAGGTGTTGAACCCACGGATGGTGCCTTCCATGAACGGGTGCAGCACGGGCGTGTCCTGCATGCAGACGGTGATGATGAGGTTTTCGGTCACGATGATCGACAGAGGGATGGTCTCGTACCAGTCGCGTCCGCCACGCTCCTCCACGGTGGGGATGTCCACGATGATCATCGTGTAGTCGTCTTCGACATCCACGCGGGAGCGTTCCTCGTCATCCAGAGGGGCACGCAGATCGGCCAGGTCGATGCCGGTCTGGGATGCGACGGTGGCGAGCTCCACATCTGTCGGCTCGCTCAGACAGAGCCAGGAGCCGTTCTCGGGTTTCTCGATCTGCTCGACCTGGTTGTTGATTGAGCTGAAGATTCTCAGCATGACGCTCACCCGCCTTCCGCGCTTTCCAGTGTTCTATCGCTGTACGGTCGTAAACCGGAATCAGTCTAGACCCACCGTTCGAATTTGCGCATACGGCGGGTCCGGCACGGACATGCGCATATGAGCATGACACGCCATGCTGTCTCACCATATGACGGGCCGCCAATCCAGCATGCCGGCTCCTCGAAGATCGGACGGACCGTTCTCCCAGTCGGCGCTGTCCGCAACGGCCGGAGTCTTGTTGTATTCGTCGAGTTCGAAGTATGGCGTGTCCACCGGCTGGCCGTTAACGGTATGCCGCACCTTGAGCCGGCACCAGCTGGCATTGCGCAGTCCGCCGAGGGCGTTCATGCCGTTCGGGTCGAGCCCGAGCAGGTTGGCGATGGTGGCGGTGATCCATGATCCGTGGCCGACCAGCATCAGCGTGACCGGGTCATGGCGTCCCGCACCTTCGCCGTTGATGGCCGGATCGGCGATCAGATCGCATACGGCGGCGGCGCCTCGCTCACCGACCTGCGCCCGGCTTTCCACGCCGTAGCGCGTCTCTCCACCGGTATGGTGCTTCCAGGAGGCGTACGCCTCGGCGTCCTGCTCCTTGATCTCCTCGCGGGTGAGCCCTTCCCATTGGCCGAAACTGCGCTCGCGCAGCCTCGCATCGACCCGGACCTCAAGCCCCAGGACATCCGCGAAGGCATGCGCGGTCTGCCGGGCGCGGAACAGGTCGGAGGAGACGACCGCCATGCGCCGGGAGGCCGCCGGAGCCTGCTGCCATTGCCTGACGTCGGTGCGTTCCGCGGCGCCGAACCCCGGCTGTGCAATCAATTCCGGATGCTCGGCCAGATGGTTCACCTTCGCCCAATAGAAACGGCTCGCGAGCGCGAATCCTGTCTGATCGGCCTGCCATTGCCCCACGATGTCGAGGGGCACATCGATCTGTCCCTGGAGCCGGTGCTCGAGATTGTATTGGGTACGTCCGTGGCGCAGCATCACCACTTCATCGATCATGTGGACCTCCTTGGCTTCTTCCTCCATATCATCATGAGCCGTGGAGACGCTCACCGGACGGTCGACGCTCCTTTACAATGACCGTTGTGGAGATTACCGAACAGACCCTTGCGTTTATAGCCGAACACCGCAATGAGGATGTGCGCGATCTGGCGCTGCATGCCAGGCATGATGCGTCGGTCGATCTGCCGTTCGCCCTGGAGCAGATTTCCGGGTGGCAGCGTGCGCGTGTCAAGCTTCCTGACTGGGCGGGGTGCGAGGGGGTGATCTATCCGCCTCAGGTCCCGATGGAACAGTGCTCTTCGCAGTTCACGGCACAGTACAAGGCGCGTGTGGCGTCACGGCTCATGGCATCATCCGACTCGCCCACGTCCCTCGTGGATATGACAGGCGGGTTCGGTGTCGATTTCTCCTATATGGCCCGCGTGTTCGACACGGCGACATATGTGGAACGGCAGCCGGACCTGTGCGATATCGCCCGGCATAATCTCCCGCTGCTGGGACTGCCCCATGCCGGAATCATCAACGGCGATTCCACCGAAGCGGTTCGGGGACTTGACCGGGTGTCGATGATCTTCGCCGACCCGGCGCGCAGGGACGACCATGGTTCGCGCACCTATGCGATCGCGGACTGCACCCCGGATGTTCTGGCGCTGAAGGATCTGCTGCTCGGCAAGGCGTCCGTGGTCATGATCAAGCTGTCCCCCATGCTCGACTGGCATAAGACGGTCGCCGATTTTTCGGGCTCGGTGCATGAGGTGCATATCGTCTCCACCGGCAATGAGTGCAAGGAGCTGCTGCTGGTGTTGGGCCGAGACCGGTGCGACGCGCCCCGTGTGGTGTGCGTCAACGACGACCAGGTGTTGGAGTTCGTGCCTGATGCGTCGAGGGGCAACGATTCTGCCATGATCGCCGCCGAATCGGCGAATCGTGCCTCTGATGGCAGAATCGTTGCGGATGACGCCGGTTGGCAGTACCTGTATGAGCCCAATGCCTCCATCATGAAGGCCGGATGCTTCGATATAGTGGAGCGCCGGTTCAACGTCCGTCAGATCGGTCCGAACAGCCACTTGTTCGTCTCCGGACAGTCGATTGGCGGATTCCCCGGACGCTCATTCGCCATCGAGACGGTGACCACGATGAACAAGCATGACCTGAACCGTGCGATGAAGGGGCTGACGCACGCGAACATCACCGTACGGAATTTCCCCATGCCTGTGGCGGGACTGCGCAGGAAGCTCAGGCTCAAGGACGGCGGGGACACCTACCTGTTCGCCACCACCGACACGGAGGGGCATCACATCATCATCCGCACCATCAAGCAACAATAAGGTGGCCAGCGACGTCATATACACGGCAGGCCGCCTCCGTGAGATGCGAAGACGGCCTGCAAGGGACATGGAATAGCCCGCATGGGGCATCGGCATCAGTCCTTGACGATGGTCTTGCCGGCGTTCGGGCCGGAAGCGAGGTTCTGGATCTCGGTGACCTCAAGCACCGGGATCACGGCCGGCTTCTTGGTGCCCTTCTCCTCGGCGATCTTGACCTGGGCGTCGTAGATGTCGTCATCGACGTGCAGGGTGACGTTGCCGCGGAAGCGGTAGCCCTGCTTCTTCTCGAGGTTGGCGAACGCGACGACCAGCGGCGATCCGTTCTTCAGGTTCTCGTAGGTCTGACCGGCGGTGCGCTCGTGGTAGGCGATGTGCGTGTCGTCCAGAACGAACAGGGACATCTTCGGGCCGAGATCCAGCTCCCCGTCCTTGGAGATGGTGGAGACGAAACCGAGGTTGTTCGCCACGAATTCCTTGATTTCCGGAGTGATGACTGCCATGGCAAGTCCTTTCATTGCACTGATGATACATAGTCAACAGTAATCAAACCGTACGCCAACCGCTCGGATGATCGCTGTGAGTAACGTCACCTTACATGAGCGCCGGCCACCTCCCCATCGAACATGCCGGTCACGCACCACGAATCCAATCCCCGATTTTGACCGGCCGTACCCGTAACCTGTGACCCGGAGCAAACAGGCGGAAGACAAGAAGTGCAGAGGACATGCCTATGAGTTTGGTCGATCGTTTCAGCAGGCTGCGCAGCCAATGGTCACGTTCGTTCCCGCCGAATCTCGCACGTCTGATGCTCCTCGCATGCGCGGCGTTGTGGGGCGGCAGCTATCTGCTCGCCAAGTTCGCCATGGAGGCGATCCCGCCGCAATGGCTGATGGCCCTGCGCATGTTCGGTGCGTGTCTGTGCATGCTGGCCCTGTTCCACAGGCACATCATCCCCAATCTGACACCCAAGATCATCATCCCCGCCGTGGTGGTGGGCATGACGTACTGGGGCACGATGGTCACGCAGACCGTCGGGCTGCAGACCATCGAACCGGGACGCAGCGCGTTCCTGACGGCCGCCTACTGCGTGCTGACGCCGTTCGTCACATGGATCGTGTCAAGGAACCGGCCGAAGATCATCAATCTCATCGCAGGCGTCGTCTGCCTCATCGGCGTCGGATTCGTCTCTCTCAAACCAGGCGGCTCGCTGTCCCTGGGCGTCGGCGACTGGCTCACCATCGGCACCGCAATCATCTTCTCCTTCAACCTCACATTCCTCGGCGTCTACGCCCAACGGTTCGACCCGATCGCCATCACCTTCGTGCAGTTCGCCGTGGCGGGGACGATGTTCCTCCTCGGAGCCGTATTCACCGAGCCGGCGCCAGACGCCGGCTGGCTGGCGGGACCGGTGGTGGCCAGCGTGCTGTACCTGTTCCTCGGCGCCACGATGAGCGCCCAAATCATGCAGAACATCGGGCTCGCGCATGTGCCGGCATCACAGGCGTCCATCATCATGTGCACGGAATCCCTGTTTGCCGTGTCGTTCTCCGCCCTGTTCTGGGGCGAGCGCATCATATGGAGTTCGATGGTGGGCTTTGCGCTGATCTTCGCCGCCGTGCTCATGTCCGTCATGAAACCTACGCGGCATTCGCTGCATCGCAACTGACGCCGCATCCCAGTGCCGCTCCAAAGCGGTGCCCGCCGCGGCGGAACCGTCGCGCCCGTCGTGCCAGCCACGTTCGCCGCGTTCGCGCCCGCCCAGTACTATGAGGATGATTGTCAGTCGCACCATGCCCGACACCGTGAATTGAGAGGAATGCCATGAACCTGCTCGAGTCGATGAAGGAACGCCATGCCGTTCGCAACTTCAGCGAAGAGCCTTTGGCCGCAGAGCAGATAGCGACATTGTCCCGTCTTATCGACGAGCTCAACGGCACCTACGATCTGCACATCCAACTGATCCATGATGCCGAGGATGCGCTCGGCGGATGCCCCACGCATTATGGACGGTTCTCGGGGGTGCATAACCTCATCGCGCTGATCGGCTCCGACGAGCCGGAAGGCTCCGAAACCTCCGGCAAGGACGATGACGGCACCGATGCGGGTGTTTGCGACGATGGACATCGTCTTGACGAGCAGGTGGGCTATGCCGGTGAACTGCTGGCGCTCAACGCGGTCTCATTGGGATTGGACACGTCATGGGTGGTGCTTCATGAAACCCAGGACCACCATGGTGCGTGGACGATCGGCACCGGACAACGCATGCCCGCAGCCATAGCATTGGGTCATGGCACGCGCCCGGGACGTCCTCATCGCAGTAGACCGGCGGAGGAGCTCGGCACTGTGGCCAATGGAACATATGCCGACGCCCCCGAATGGTTCCATGCCGGTATCGAGGCGGTCATGCTCGCCCCCAGCGCATTGGGCAAGCAACCGGTCCGGTTCGAGCTGCTGGAGGATGGACGCACCGTCCGCGCGCAGGCCCTTGACGGCGTACAGGCGCATATCTGCCTCGGCATAGCCAGACTGCATTTCGAACTGGGCGCAGGCACCGGACGATTCGACTGGGCATGAGACCTCATCGGCATGATGGCATAATGGCATTCCCGCAACCTCGCCATCCCCTGTCCTGAATCATGTGAAGATTATGGAATCCTCATGTAAGCATTCTGTCGTTTTCACCGCGCCTTCAGCAAGATGACAGCAGAACCGCCTACCGTCATACGTTGTGAAGAAGTTTTTCCAAGGTCTTTCCCTTTCCTCGATTGTGGCCGGCACATTGGCCGCCGTCACCTCATTCCTGCTGGCCGCGAAAATCGGCGTCGCCGGATCGGTCATAGGTGCGGCAGCCAGTTACATCGTCTCCGTGGTCGCCACGAACATCTACAAGAATCTGATTACGGCATCCAGCGAGAAATTCCAACAGACCCTCGGCAACTCAGGCAGCGAAGACGCCGACAATGACGATGCGGGCGACGAGGGATCCGGCGATCCCTCCATCGACCAGGATACCGACGGCACCGCGAAGGCGGAGCAGTCCAAGGATGCGGATGCAGATGCCTCCCGCGAGCGTTCGGGCCATGGACCCGCGCAAGGCCGAACCGTCGAACCGCAAGGCGCCGCATCGGCGCGCAGGCCCCGGGAAATCGTCTCCCGCCCCAACGACGGGCATACCTATTCCATCGCCGAGCTACGCAAACACCGCCATGACCCCAAACGTACGGCAGTAGTCGTCACCCTGGTTTCAGGACTACTGACGGTGGCCGTAACCGCGGGAATCGTGATGCTGGTGACCCAGGGGCATGGCACCGATACCGTGGTCTCCGACCTGATCTCCCCCACCACATCATCCGACAGCACCACCGATGACGGCGATTCCACGGTACAGCCCCACCACAACGACCAGAATCCGCAGTATGGGCAATCCGATCAGAACGATGGCACCGGCAACGAAAACACCACAACGGACGGCACGACCAACGATTCGACGAACTCCAACGGCACCGGATCCGACAGCAGCAATTCCGGTACCACCAACGGTTCCGGAACCACAGATTCCACCGGATCGTCGGGTTCGGATTCCACCGGCTCCTCGGGAACGAATGGCTCGGGAACGACCGGCTCGGGAACGTCCGGAGACACCTCCGGTTCTACAGGCTCGGATTCCAACTCGGGTTCGACGTCGGGCTCAACATCCACCGGCTCCGGCTCTTCCTCTTCAGGCTCGTCCAACAGTGGCGGTTCAACCACCGGCAGCAACGAGGGTGTCAGCTTCTCCCCCATCCGCTGATTCGCATATGCCTGCCGGCATGCCATGCCCGCGTCGGCATATAACACCGGCACCGCAGCCCCGCGCCGCCCCACGACATCACCATCAGATGAATGACGTGGGGCAATGTCAGACTGGAACCTATGACTACAGTAATCATGCGCACCTCCGAGGGCGATATCACCATCAACCTGTTCGACGACAAGGCCCCCAACACCGTGGCCAACTTCCTGGGTCTCGCCACCGGCGAGAAGGAATGGGCCGACCCGTACACCGGTCAGCCCTCCCACGGCAAGTTCTACAACGGACTCACTTTCCACCGCATCATCAAGAATTTCATGATCCAGGGCGGATGCCCGCTGGGCACCGGCACCGGCGGCCCCGGCTATGAGTTCGACGATGAGATCGACCCGAGCCTGAAGTTCGACAAGCCGTATCTGCTGGCCATGGCGAACGCCGGCCTGCGTCGCGGCCGTGACGGCAAGGTCCACGGCACCAACGGATCCCAGTTCTTCATCACCACGGTGCCGACCCCGTGGCTGGACGGCCATCACACCATCTTCGGCGAAGTGGCCGATGACGCCTCCAAGCAGGTGGTGAACAAGCTCGAAGCGCTGTCCACCGATCCGATGGATCGTCCGACCGAACCTGCCGTGATCCTGTCCGTGGACGTGGCGGAGTAATCCAGGTCCACGCTGTTTACTGAATGAGGGCTCCGATTGTCCGTAACAATCGGAGCCCTCATCGTTTCATATCCAAATCGTCTGCGGTCGCGCAGTCCCGGTACCGGACGAGTCTGAGAGTCTGTCTGAGAGGTGATTCGCGGAGACGGTATCCCGATTGCTACTTCATTTTGCGCAGCCGGGGTTCGGCGGATTCCTTAGCACCGGTCAGACGGTAGACATCGAAGACGCCATCGATCTTGCGCACTGCGGCGAGCAATGTATTCAGATGCTGGGGATCGGCCATTTCGAAGCTGAACTGGCTGGTGGCCACACGGTCGGAGCCGGTGGCAATGGTACCCGAGATGATGTTCACGCCGTGGTCGGAGAGCACGCGCGTCACATCAGACAGCAGGTTGCGCCTGTCCAGCGCCTCCACCTGAATCTTGACCATGAACAAGCCCTTCGTGCTGGTCCATTCGACCTCCACCACACGCTCCGGCTGCTTGGCCTTCAAATCGATCATGTTCTGGCAATCGGTCCGATGCACCGATACGCCCTGGCTACGGGTGATGAAGCCAATGATCTGGTCTCCCGGCACCGGCATGCAGCATCGTGCGAGCTTGATCCATACGTCGCCCACACCTTTCACGGACACGCCCGTGGAACTGGACGAAGTCTTGCGTTCCACCGGCTTGAGCGGCAGAACCTCCTGCTCGACCTCCTCATCCACTTCGTCGGCGCCGGCATCCTTGACCAGATGGGAGATGACGTTCTGTGTTGAGATCTGGCCATCGCCTATGGCGGCGAAGACCGCATCCGCATTCGGGAAGTTCAGGTCAACGGCGACACCGACCAGAGCCTCGGGAGTGAGCAACGCATTCACCGGCAGATTGCGCTTGCGCATGGCGCGGGTCAGTTCGTCACGCCCTTCCTCAATGGCCTCGGTACGCCGTTCCTTCGAGAACCATTGACGGATCTTGTTGCGTGCCTTCGGGCTCTTGACGAAGCTCAGCCAATCGCGGGAGGGCCCTGCCGTCTCGGACTTGGAGGTGAGAATCTCCACGGTGTCGCCATTGTCGAGCGTGGTGTCTAGCGGCACCAGACGACCGTTGACGCGGGCGCCCATCGTACGATGGCCCACTTCGGTGTGCACGGCGTACGCGAAATCCACCGGAGTGGCCTTGGCCGGCAATGAGACGATCTTGCCTTTCGGCGTGAACACATACACCTCGGCGGAACCGAGATCCTCTTTCAGGGAGCCGAGGAACTCGTTGGAGTCCGGTGTCTCGCTCGTCCAGTCGGCGAGCTGCTGAATCCATTTGAGATTGTCGGCTTCGGAAAGCTCCTGCTCATTGTCGCCGCGCTTGCGGTCGGACTTGTCTGGCGAGCTCAACGCCCGGCCGGCCTGGCCATTCTCCTTGTATTTCCAATGTGCGGCGATACCGAACTCGGCGCGGCGGTGCATGTCCCAGGTACGGATCTGGATCTCGACCGGTTTGCCGCCAGGCCCCACCACCGTGGTGTGCAGGGACTGGTACATGTTGAGCTTCGGCATGGCGATATAGTCCTTGAACCGTCCGGGAACCGGGTTCCACCGCGCATGCACGGCGCCAAGCGCCGCATAGCAGTCCTGAATGGTGTCGACGATGATGCGCACGCCCACCAGATCATAGATGTTGGCGAAATCATGGCCGCGCACGATCATCTTCTGGTAGATGGAGAAATAGTCTTTCGGGCGGCCGGTCACATACGCCCTGATATGCTGCTCCGACAGATCATCATTGATCTCGGCGAGAATCTGCTTGAGGTACACCTCGCGCTGGCCCGCACGGCGCGCCACCAGCACCACGATCTCGTTGTAGATCTTGGGATAGAGCACTTTGAAGCTCAGCTCCTCGAGCTCCGTCTTGATGGCGTTCATGCCGAGACGGTTGGCCAGCGGCGCATAGACGTCGAGGGTCTCGCGCGCCTTGCGCTGGGCTGAGGTGGTCTTGACATAGCGCCAGGTGCGTGCGTTGTGCACGCGATCGGCGAGCTTGACGACCAGTGTGCGCACGTCACGGCTCATGGCCACCACAAGCTTTCGGATGGTCTCGGCCTGGGCCGAGTCGCCGACCTCGAGCTGGCTCAGCTTGGTGACGCCATCGACTAGCCCGGCCACGGTGTCGCCGAATTCCGCACGGCATTGCTCCAACGTGTAGTCGGTGTCCTCCACCGTGTCATGCAGCAGACCGGCGGCGACGACCACCGGTCCCATGCCGAGGTCGGCAAGAATCTGGGAGACAGCCAGCGGATGGATGATGTACGGCTCCCCCGACTTGCGGCGTTGGGATGAGTGCTGTATGACGGCACGCCTGTATGCACGGTCGAGGATGGTCAGATCCTCCCCCGGATGATGGGCCTTGCACACCTGCTTGATGGGCTCGAGCGGGTTCAGCGGATCGGCACTGATCTCACAGCCCAACTTGCGGGCGGCATACTGCTCGCTCTCGTTCTCCGACATGCCTGCCACCTCCCATTGTGACTTACATTGTAGCCACGCGCCGGCCCGGCCCGCCGCACCACGTTCACTGCGGGCCGGGCCGGCTATCATGCATTTGCGATTGATTCGCCCTGTGCCGCCGCCCTATGCCACAGCGCCCGACACCCCGGTCGAACCGAAACCGCGTTCGGCCCGGTCGGATCCGGGCAGGACGTCGGCGGGAACGAACCGCGCCTCCACATACCGCTGAATCACCAGCTGGGCGATGCGGTCGCCAGGATGGAATTCAGCGGTATGCTCCGGGTCGAGGTTGATCAGCGGCACCTTGATCTCCCCACGATAACCTGCGTCGACGGTTCCGGGCGCATTGAGCACCGTGACCCCCTGCTTGGCGGCCAGACCGGAACGGGGATGCACCAGCGCCACATACCCTGCCGGCAATGCGATAGCCACTCCGGTGGGCACCAATGCGCGTTGGAACGGCTTCAAGGTCACATCGACCGTGGTGATGAGGTCGGCACCGGCGTCACCGGCATGCGCGTAATGCAGGTCGGCCGGATGCTCCGGATCGATCGATTTGACCAGCACCTCGGTGTGTTCGGGCTCGTTGTAGGCTTCGTCGAACGCCATCAGGAGGCGCACTCCTCACACACCGGCTGGCCATCCTCATCCATATAGGCAAGCTGGCTGCGGTGCTTGACGAGGAAGCACTGGGAGCAGACGAACTCATCGCCCTGCATCGGGATGACGGTGACCGAGGAATCCTCGTTGCTCAGATCCGCGCCCGGCAACTCGTAGTCTTCGGCGATGGCGTTCTCGTCATCATCAATGTCGCTCGAGGAGTTCTGTGCGGACTTCCCCAGAGCCTGCAGCGATTCCTCGTCCTCGTCCTTGTTGCGAGGGGAATCATAATCCTGAGCCATCATGGTCCTTTCATCTCACATCTACTGCTGTGCGCGCTCGTTACCACGCTATACTCGGCCATAGGGTACACGATTTGAAATACATGTAAAGTTCGACACGTGGGGCATACTGGAATATAGCAATGTCCTTGGCAAGGAAAGTGGAGTACGTATGCCTGAGAATCGGCTTGAAAAGGCCCATTTTGAGCGTGTCAGCGAAGCGGGGGACCTGATTTTCTCCGTAGGTGGCCGTCAGGTGGCCGTCAGCCTGGACGACACGCTCGAACGTGCGATTCTCGAAGCGAAGCAGGTCAGAAGCGAACAGCGTGAGCCAGCCCAGCCGCATGAACAGGCGACATTGCCGATTTCCCAGATCCAATCACTGATCCGCGCGGGCGCGGATCCTTCCCGAGTAGCCGAGCGCTATGGTCTGAGCGAAACATTGGTGCGGCGCTTCTCCGCAGCGGTGGAAACCGAGAAACAGTATGCCATCGAACAGTTCCTGACTGTGCCGGCCCCGAAAGACAGCCGGGTCCGCACCATCAACGATCTGGTGGAGCGTACGCTCGCCTCCGCTTCCATCGGCATGGAATCGGTGACCTGGAAATCCACGCGCCGCGGACTCGAGCCATGGCGCATCGTGGCGGTATTCACCTCCGCGGGACGGGAGATCCACGCCGAATGGACTTGGAACATGCACGATAATTCCGTGGTGTGCCTGAACAACGCGGCGCGCAAGTTATTGGGCGAACACAGTGCCGCGGATGACTCCAAAGCCGCGGCGAGACTGCTCCCCGGCCCCGAGCTGCCGGGAGATTCCATACGCTCGGCGCGCATCGAGCGGGCGGTGAGCGCATGGGCGGCGCCAAAGCCGTCGATTCCCGCGGCCGTGCCGCAAGCCGCCGTCGGGACGGGAGCCTCCACCGATCCCGGCATCTCCGGTTCCATGCCTCCGGTCAAATTCCCGGGTGCGGCTGTGCTCGCGACACCTACCGGATCATCCAAGGCTGACACATCTGTCGACGGCAGCGCTCATATTATCCCGGTGTCAGGTCCAGCCGATTCCGCTGCTGTCGTGTCCAACGGTATGCCGGCCGGAGCGAATCCCACGACGGCCCAGACTGCCGGACTGGCCACGGACCAGACGACGCCATCCGTACAAGCCACCATACAGGCAGTCGCCCCCGCCACAGTCGACGCGCCTTCGGGACTGCCCGCGGCAAGTCGCGCGAACACGGGTGCGGGCGATACCGGCAATTCCGAGACATCCACTGCCGGAACGGCATCCGCCCATGCCGGCAAGACTCCCAAACGCCGGTCAGGCAGGTCCGCTGTGCCCAGCTGGGACGAGATCCTATTCGGAGACTGAACGCCGCACGCCGCCGTCGGCGTCATTCACCGACATGTCATGCGACGTCGATAAGGCAGGGGATCTCCATCTCCAGATGAGTCTGCGAACCATGCACGCTGGGCAGATGCGTGGCCTTGTCATTTTGGGTGCGTGAATCCACAATCGTGACCGCATCGGCGGCCTGTACGATCACATCGCCGATTATCGGCTTCACACGTTCGGACACCGGGCCGAACAATCCATCTCCTATCGCCTGCGCCTTCGTCCGCACCTTCGCACGGTCCTCCAGACGATTGCGCCACCGCCGCGCGATATCCTCCGGGTCCTCGCCGTCCTGTGCGTACAGCATCAGCGAGCGCGGCTCACCTCCAACCAGCTCCACGCCCTGCATCAGCTGCGGTTCGGCGGCGATGTCCACCCGCTGCGCCGGATCGGCCTGCACCATGCCGTGATCGGCCACGATCACGATGAGCGTCCCTTGGGGAGCGCTGCGTCTCAACAGGGCCAGCTGCGCGTCGATATGCTCGAAAGCGGCCACCCATTGTTCCGAATCCCATCCGTAGTTGTGTCCAACCTTGTCGGCATCACGGATGTACAGATACGTGAGCCCCGGTTCGCGGGCGGCGCGGGCGGCGGCAAGCACGCGGTCGCGCGGCGTGACCCCAGCCCGGTAATCGGTGCCGCGCAGAGCCGCTTCGGTCAGGGGCGACCCTTTGAACTTCGGCAGACCTGAGCTGGTGACCCGCACCTGCTGGGCGGCGAGACGCTCGAACACCGTGGGTTCGCGCTGCAGCTCATGCGGGTCGATGATGGGCGGCTGGGGATGGTGCGGGTTGGCCGGCTTGGGAACCAAGGCGTCCTTGAATTGGATGAGCTGAATGAGTTTGCGACTGTTCGGCTCCAGCTGCGTGTAGCCCGCCATGCCGGTCAGCCCCGGGCATGTGCCCGTGCCGAACGTGGCCATGGCCGCCACGGTGGTGCTGGGCGCGCAGGTGGCGATCGGACGCTGGTTGGCGGTGTCGTTCATCAGTGAGCGCAGATAGGGTGCATGGCCCAGCCGCATGGCCAGATTCCAATATCCCAGGCCGTCCACCAGCACGACGATGGCTGAAGCCGAATCAGGCAGTCCCAAGGCTTCCTGGCATGCTTTCGGATCGGCGTGCACAGGGGTGGGCGTCGGATGGCCTATGGCGCTGGACAATGCGGGGAGCACTGAGGACAGGTGCAGGGCTCCTGACGGATTGGCGTCCTGATAGGTCACGGTGGGTATCAGGCGCAGCAGTTGGTCCATTTCCGGCGTATCGACAGTCATATGGTTCATGGTAGCCCCAATAAGCCCACAATCGATGATGGATGACGATGAACGGCGCACGTGCGCAGGGGCACTGCTAATATGGGGCGAGTTTGAAAGGGAGTTCCATGGCATCACACCGCAAACCGTCCGTGCAGACCTATGATCCGCGCACAGTCAAGGAGCATATCGTCGAGACGCCGTTGAACGAGGAGATGAGCAAATCATTCCTCGAATACGCGTATTCGGTGATCTATGCGCGCGCCTTGCCCGATGCGCGCGACGGGTTGAAGCCGGTGCAGCGGCGTATCGTCTACCAGATGGGCCAGATGAACCTGAATCCGGACCGCCCGTATATGAAGTCCGCCCGTGTGGTGGGCGAGGTCATGGGCAAGCTGCATCCTCACGGCGATTCCGCGATCTACGAGGCCATGGTGCGTCTGGCACAGCCGTTCGCCATGCGGCTGATTCTCGTGGACGGGCACGGCAACTTCGGCTCGCTAGACGACGGTCCGGCGGCATCCCGTTACACCGAGGCCCGTCTCGCTCCCGCCGCCCTCGGCATGAATGCGGACATCGACGAGGATACGGTCGATTTCACGCCGAACTACGACAACAAGCTCAAGGAACCGACCGTGCTGCCGGCCGCGATCCCGAACCTTCTGGTCAATGGCGGTTCGGGTATCGCCGTGGGCATGGCCACGAACCTCGCCACACATAATCTGGCTGAGGTGGTGAACGCCGCCAAGTTCCTGATGGCCCATCCCGAGGCCACGCTCGAACAGCTGATGCGCTATGTGCCGGGCCCTGACTGGCCGACAGGCGGCACCATCCTGGGCCGTGACGGCATCCGCGAGGCGTATGAGACCGGCCGTGGCACGCTGACCACACGCGCCACCACGCATATCGAGCATGTCACCGCACGCAAGCAGGCGATCGTGGTGACCGAGCTGCCCTACATGGTGGGCCCGGAGAAGGTGATCGAACGCATCTCCGACGGCGTGAAGAACCGTAAGCTCGAAGGCATCTCCGCCGCGTACGACCTGTCCGATCGGCACAACGGCACCCGTCTGGTCATCGAGATCAAGACCGGTTTCGACCCGCATGCCGTGCTGGTGCAACTGTTCAAGCACACGCCGCTGCAGGACAATTTCGCGATGAACAATGTGGCATTGGTGGATGGCCGTCCGCACACCATGGGTCTGAAAGAGATGCTGCAGGTATGGATCGATCACCGCCGTGTGGTGATCCGCCGCCGCAGCGAATACCGCAAGAAGAAGGCGCAGGAACGCCTGCATCTGGTCGAGGGCCTGTTGCTGGCCATGCTCGACATCGATGAGGTGATCCAGGTGATCCGTACTTCGGATGACGCCGATGTCGCCAAGACCCGTTTGATGGCCGTCTTCGACCTGGACGAGGTGCAGGCTCAGTACATCCTCGATCTTCGTCTGCGCCGGCTCACCAAGATGAATCGCATCGAGCTTGAGGCCGAGCGCGATGATCTGAAGAAACGCATCGAGGAGCTCACCCGTATCCTGGCGTCCGCGGAGGCGTTGGACAAGGTGGTAACCGGCGAGATGGACGAGGCGGTCGCCAAGTGGGGCTCGCCGCGTCGGACAGTGCTGCTGGATGTGGATCCCGATGGCACGCCGACCCCGGTTTCCGCATTCGGCGCCCCCGCTCCCGCTCTCGCCCAGTCCGCACTCGAAGCGGTGCAGTCCGCGGCCACCATCTCCTCGGCGGCAGCCGATGTCGCCGCTGCGACCAAGGCCGCCAGGAAGAGCGGCGAGGAGAACGCCTTGGCGGGAGCCCTGAAGATCGAGGACGAACCGTGTGTGGTGTTGATGAGCGCCACAGGTCTGATCGCACGAACCACGCCGAGCGCACTGGACGTGTACCATGCCCGCTCCTCTTCCGACAAGCGTCAGACGAACGATCAGATCACCGCCTTGTTCCCGACTTCCACGCAGGCGACATATGCGCTGATCACGTCGGCGGGACGCTTGGTACTGGCCCATGTGGTCGACCTGCCGGCGTTGCCCGCTTCCGAGACGCTTGCCCTGACCGGTGGCGTGCAGGCGGACGAGCTGATCGGCATGACCGAATCCACCGATCCGATTCCGGGTGAACATGTGGTGACCGCCATCGCCATGGAGCCGGTGAAGGCCGGCGATCCGGAAGATGGATCCGGTGCAGCCGACGCACCGCTCCCCTCGCTGGCCATCGGCACCCGCAACGGTGTGGTCAAGCGTTGGAACCGTGAGGCTCCCACCACGATGGACTCCTGGCCTGTCATCGATCTGAAGGATGGCGATGAGGTGGTGTTTGCCGCCACTGCCGAGGACGACGACCGTCTGGTGTTCATTTCCTCGGATTCCTCCCTCTTGACGTTCGAGGCGAAGAACGTGCGCCCGCAAGGCCGCACCGCAGGAGGCATGGCCGGCATCAAGCTGGCCGACGGTGCACGGGTCATGGCGTTCAACGTGGTGCCCGCAGGCAAGGTGGCGTGGACGTATGAGGAGGGCGAGAACGGCCTGAGCTCGGCGTCCGGTGCCGTGGTGCTCACTGTGGCCGGTGACGAGGACGCGCTGCCCGGCACCGAGAACGGCGCCGCCAAAGTGACGCCGTTGGAGATGTACCCGACCAAGGGTCGTGCCACGGGCGGCGTGCGCTCGCAGCGCTTCCTGAAGGGCCAGAACACGCTGATTCTGGCGTGGGTGGGCCTGTACCCGCTGCGTGCCGCCACATCCTCCGGCACGCCGGTGGAACTGCCGAAGCCGGACATGCGCCGCGACGGCTCCGGCGTGGATCTCGCCGCACCTGTCGCCTTCATCGGCTGAATCATCCGAAAGCCGATTCCCCGTCCTAGACTGGGCAGTAGCAATACTGGGTGTGAAAAAGGATGCATGATGAGGCTTTTGGTCGCCGCGACGAACGAGCCGCTGGCCCGCGCCATTCGAGGCACGTTGCTCGGCGCGCATCACGATGTGGAACAGACCGCCACACATGCCGATACGCTCGCCGAATTGGGGCAGGCCGAACCGCAGTATGATGCCATCGTACTCGATGAGGACATGGTGGAACCGCCTGATGGCTCCTTCATCGCATCGCTTCGTAAGGCTGCGCCCGATATCAAGATCCTGCTGCTGACGTCCACACCACTGAGCCGGACCACAGGTGCCGGCAATCGGTGGCGCGCCTTGCCTGACGAATACGAGCCTCTTGCGAGCCATCCGACGGCCCCTACCGATGCGTCACACACCGATCAGTCACATCTGAATCAGCCCGACGCCGTGTTGCGCAAACCGTTCTCCGACACGGAGCTGCTCTCCCATGTCGAGGCGCTCACCCCCGGCTCCCCTACGATGATCATCCGAGGCAACCTCACTCTGGACACCACGAACCGGAAGGCATACTATGCCTCCACGCACGCGCCCATCAACCTGTCCCGTCTGGAATACAGCCTGCTCGAGGCCTTGGTGCGCGCCAACGGCGAATTCGTGGATATCAAGAGGCTCGCCGAGCTGGTCAGCGGCCCGTATTTCGAGCAGCAGGGACTGCTCCACTACGCCCTGTACACACTGAACAAGAAGCTCACACGCGCCGGTCTTATCATGACGCGGCGAGACTCCAGCTGGCGCATCCGCTAAGACGAGTTCCGCGTCGGCCTCTCTTTCATGGACTATATATGCCGGGGAATTCCCCTGCACTGTGGGATACCCGTTGCCCGCCATTTTCCGTGCCCGCCTCGCCATGCCGACACACAACTTGTTTCCATAACGGAAAGTGGTACTGTTTTCCGTAGCGGAAAGTGGTTTGCGTCGCAGCGCAGCCAGCGATCAAGCTAACGTCTACGCTCAAGGAACCGCAAAAGGGGGCCATCATGGCGGATATGCAGGATACACGGCCGAGCGTCGGCAACGATCCGCGCGATCGGTTGCAGCAACAACAGCGCCAATCCGATACACGGCAGGCAGCGCAAACACCACAACCTGTGCTGCCCCCTCGGGCGTTGGACAACCCGTCGATAGCGTCCAATGCGCCGGCCGCCTTGGACGCACTGAGTGCCTTGGACACGGATCGGGCGAGGCTCGCCTCCGACTATTACGAGAGAAACCGCGTCCCGACCGTCATATGGGTGACGGTGATATATGGCATGATCACCCTGACGTATTGGCTGATTCCACAGGTGTTCCTCAACCGGTTCCATCAGCCGGGCAATCCCGCATGGCTTATATTCACATTGCTGGCGGTTTCCGTGCTGTTGGTCTACGCGATGCTGCTGTTCACCTGCCACATGCAGGGCGTCGCCATCCAATGGCTTCCCCCACGGCCTGTGATGAAGAGCCGGCGGTTCCGGATCATCCTCGCCGTGCATGCCATCGCCAATTTCATTCCGGCAGCCGCTGCCCTGGCGGTGGGCTATGCCACGAACGCCTGGTGGTCGGCCGTGGCGGTCACGGCAGTGGGTGCTGCGTTCAACGGTTTCATGGAGCATCTTGAACTCAGCGAGACCATCCGCGCGCTCAGGCAACGCACGACTCCCATGGGCGAACCCACCAGCGACGGGGAGACGCATCATGGCGTCGGATGATCCGGAACCAATCTTCAACGAGGTAATCCACGCCCCGGTGCGGCTGCGCATCTGCGGACTGCTGGACACCTACGGCACCCTGCGGTTCGACGTGCTGCGCGACACGCTCGGCATCAGCGACGCCACCTGCTCCAAGCATCTGAAGACGCTCGCCGACCACGGTTACGTGCAATTGGACAAGAAAGCCGATGAGGGCGGCAAGGCCTACAAGGTCACATGGGTCAGGTTGACCAGCGAGGGCGGGTCCGCATTCCGGTCGCATGTGGCAGCGTTGAGGCAGATCGTCGCCGGGCAATAGACCGCCGGTAACCGCCAATAGCCACCGAACCATAGCCGTCGCCCCACATCCGCCACAGCGGGCGCGGGATTCTCACAGTTCGCCAACCCGAATAACACACACCATCGCCTGGCGTGAGCCATACCTGAAACCGCGGTTTCGCGCATGGCCTGGCGCAAGCATACTCGAAATCATCGTTCCGACATCACTTCCCGATATCACCGGCCAATCCACGAATCGAGGCTCATATGAAGGCCGTCCTGTACAAGGATCTGCAGCAGATCCGGCATAACACGGCGATGCTCATCACCGCCGTTATCGCCATCGTGGCACCCCTCTCACTGATCGCCACCATCACCCCGCTGGCCATGGGCCCTGACATGGCCGGGGTGATGCTACGTTTCGCCGTCGCATCGTTCACGATGGGCCTGGCGCCGACGCTGTCGCTCGACGCGATCCGCAGCGACTTCGCCAACGGCACCATCGTTTCGGTACGCGCCTGCGGACGTCCGTTCCGGCAGTATCTCGCAGCGCAACTGGCGTACGCCGTAATCCCTATCACCGTGCTGTCCGCGGCGCTGATGGGGTTCGCGTTCCTCGACGCTCCCGCACTCCGCGCGACCATCGCGGGACCGCAGGGCGTCGCGCTGGCCGTCACGCCAACGCTCGCCGCGCTGGCGCTGTACCTGTGGTCGATATTCATCAAGGGAAAGGCAACGATCATGACCACTACCACACTCGATTCCATCGTCGCGACGACGTCCACGGCATCTGCCCCCGTAACTTCTGATTCGACGGTATCCGTCATGCCCTCCGCATCAGGAACGGCCGCAGCGGCACCCGCAGGTCAGGATCCGCTCGCCATCCGCGTCACGGACATGACGTTCGGATACAGGCGTCGCAAACCCGTGCTCGAGCACATCGACCTTGACGTGCCGGCCGGACAGTCATTGGGCATCCTCGGCTATAACGGAGTGGGCAAAACCACCCTGTTCGGCGTGATCACCGGACTGCTGCGCCCACAGGAAGGCTCTGCGACCATCAACGCCGACGTGTTCCGCTCCATGCGTGATGTATTCCAGCTCACCGATTCGGGCAATCTCTCCCCCACGATGACCATCCGCGAGAATCTCAGGTTCCGTTCGATGCTGTACGCCACGCATGACGACCCGCATCCGCTTGACCTGAAGCATCTCGACCGACTGCCGATGGTCCGCGCGTTCGAACTCGGCGAGCATCTTGACAAGAAGGTCAAGGATCTTTCCAGCGGATTGAGGAAGCGTGCGGGCATCATGGCCGGCATGCTGTTCAATCCCCGGCTCGTCCTGCTGGACGAGCCGACCAACGCGGTCGATCCGGTCACCCGGCAGCTCCTCATCGACCTGATGCGGCAGCTCAAGGCGGATGGACGCACGATACTGACCATCACGCATGACCTCGACTACTGCTGGGAGGTCGCCGACCGTGTGATTGTTCTGGATGACAAGCGTGTGGCCAAGGATTGCCTGCTCGCCGACTTCGACGATATCGACGCCTTCCGGCAGGCGGCCACGCTCGGCCGTGAGCGCGATCATGTGGACTTCGGATTGGGAGGCACGCGATGAGGGCGATGCTCTGGCACGATTGGACGCTGCTACGTAAAAGCCCGTTATACTTGGCGTTTGCAGTGGGCATGTGGCTGTTCATACCGATCATGCTCGCCGTACTGTTGTCTGGCTCCTCGCCGCAGCAACTGGCTACGATCAATGTATGGGGCATGGCGCAGGGGCTGGCGGCGTGGTATGGGTATACCGCATCGATGCTGGCGTTCGGCACGTTGTATTCCAATTCGTCTTCGATGGACTTGAGCGTGGTGCCGCAGACCGACGGCACGTTGGAGAACTGGCGCGGTTCGGGGCGCTCGATGCTGGGATACTGCCTGGCCAAGAGTCTGCTTCCTGTGCTCCTCGCGGAGTTCATGATTCTGACCACCGTGGGCTATCTGGCATGGGCGGGGCTCGATGCCTCGGCCACCGTCATGCGGGTCATCTATGTCGTACTGGCACCGGCGGCGCTGGCATTCGCGACCGAGCAGATGTTCCTCGCCACTCACACCGGCTCGATGGGTTCGCTATCGGCGGCGACCCTGATTGCATCGCTTCCCATGCTGCTGCTTACGGTGCTGGCGTTCACACTCACCTTGCCATGGGTATTGGCCGTGATGGTCGTCTTCGGCCTGGCTGCCATGGGCGCGACCGTGGTCTCCTGCAACCGCCGTTATCCACGGGTGCTGGGGTCGATTGCTGCACGGCGACCGTAACCAGCTTGACGGCTCCCAACGAGTGTTGCTGGCTCGTCGCCCCGATGGCTATCCAGGACTCGCATGGCCACCGTTTATGAGCCGTCCTCAATGTGCCGTCCTCGCCGGCGGTCTTCGGAACACATCACCGCTCAGTACAGGCGCATGCCTTGGGGGACGGGGACGAAGCCGGCCTGATGGAGGATGCGCGCGAAGGGGTGACGGGCGTTCAACGGTTCGCCGTTGACGTCCGCGAAGGTCACGGTTCCTGAGCCGTCACGCTTGAGCGCATAGGCCAATTCCGAGGCCGCCCTGCGCCATCGGCTGTCGACGTCGCGTGATGCCCCGTCGGCATCGCGGCTTGCATCCGGACGGGATGCCCAGTCGAACACTGTGAGGTGTTTGGATTTTATCGTTGCGTACAGCACCGGCCCCTGTTCACTGAGCACCACCACGGACCCGACCCTTCTGACCGGCTTGACGGCGTTGGCGGCGACTGCCGGCCAGCCGATGGCGGTGCCGGCAAGATTCGCCGGGTCGAGCGCGCTCAATGCCACCACCGATTGCGCTCGTCCTTCCAACGGATGCCTCAGCGCATCCACGGTCTCACGTTCGGCGAATTGGGCCGCACCGAAGCCGCGAACGAACATGCCGCGAATCAGACGGCCATGCTCCTCCATGCGCTTCAGCACCGGATAGAGCGCGGAATAGCCGCCGGGCACATTCTCGCGGTCGATCAGCGGCTGGGCGATGATGCCGTAACGGTCCAGCAGCGCATCGACCAGCGCGAGCAGGCGCTCGGCCTGCTCCCGTTGCGCGTCCTCCGCTTCCCGATTGGCGCCGGGTACGGCCAGCCATAGTCCGCCCAACGTCATATCCGTGACGGCGCGACGAATCGGAGCCATCCTTCCACGCCGACGCGATGCGCCGGTTTTGCGTGGAGCATTCGCGCCCGCGCTCAATGCACGCACAGGCGCGAAACTGGAATTGGTGACCTTTCCCTGCCATACCAGGCTCCACAGGGCATCCTTGAACTGCCGTTCGCTCCATTCCTGCGGGATGATCTCGCCGGTGTTCGGGTCGATGTCCGGTTCGGCGGTCTCGCTCCAGACGCGTTTGGCCGCATCCGCCAATTGCCTCGCATGGAAGGCTCCACCGGAATCCAACGCCGCGAGTATCGATTCGGGCATGGTGACGGATGGCTCGTCCGAATCGCCCTGTCCCGACAGTACTGTACCCGATGGCACCGCATCCGATAGCTCCGAACTCGACGGTACCTTGCCCGACGCCAATGAGGCCGATGGCGCCGGACCGGAAGGCATTGAGTCCAGCAGCAATGAGTCGGCCGGATGGAACGCCACCTCGCCGACCTCCAGCGCACCGGTGGCACCGGTCTTGGTTCCCACCCAGACCACGTCGCCGGAGGTCAGCAATTCGTCCAGCAACGCCGGCTGGTAATCGCGGACACGTGCGGGGAATACCGAGGATTCCCATAGTGTGGCGGGCAGGGCGACGCCTTCCAACTGTTCGACGACGCGCATCAGCCCGTCCACACCCTCGTATCGTTCACCTCCCACCGGTCCTACGCCTTGCCGGTCGAGCAGGAACATCTGATAGGCGGACGGTTCGACCGGTTTGACCGCCTTGCGCGCTTTGGCCAGCGACCGCGCGCGTATGCGGCGGAATACGTCCTTGTGCAGCCATTGGACCGTCGCATCGCCGTTGCCGGCCGACACCATCCCACCGGAATCCGCATCAGTGGAGTCCGCATCCGTAAAATGCCCTTGCAGCAGCTCCCCTTTGGCGGTGAGCGCATCCAGCGTATGCACGGCATCCGTGACGGTCAGATGAAGATCGGCAATGAGCCGCTCCGCGGTGAAGGGACCATGCGTTTTGGCGTAACGGGTCACGCGGCCTGTCACATCATCGTCCGCGAGCTCGTTCCAGAAGGTACGCTCCCCCAGCTCCCTTTCGACATCGTGAATCACGTCCGAGTCCAGCACCTGCGCCATATCCGTGGTGCCAAGCAGCCGTTCCAGCACCTGCGGGTCGAGGGAGAGCAACTGCACATTGCGTTCGGCTTGCGGCTGGTCGTACTGGTACATCACCGCGCCGACGAAGCCGAACAGGATGTTCTCTGCGAACGGTGACGGCGTTTCGGTCTCCACGTCTTTCACGACGATAGCGCCGGATTGGAGCCCGGTCATCACCTCGTTCAGGGCTGGCATATCGTAGACATCCTGCAAGCATTCACGAGCCGTTTCGAGCAGCAATGGGAAGTTTTTGGCCGTGCGCGCGGATTGCAGCAGTTGCGCCGCCCTGAGCCGCTGCTGCCACAGAGGCACGCGGCGGCCGGGTTCGGAGCGGGGCATGAACAACGATCGTGCGGCGCATTCGCGGAACCGGGCGGCGAACAGCACGGACTCGCCCACTTGGCGTTCCACGTCCGTTTTAAGGTCTTCCGGGTCGAACAGGAACAGGTCCGCCATGGGGATATGGCCTTCGCCGTCCGGCAGTTGGATAACGATGCCGTCATCGGCGGCATAGGCCTGACCATCAAAGCCGTATCGGGTGGCGAGTCGGCGGCTGATGGCCATGGCCCATGGCTCATGCACGCGGCGGCCGAAGGGACTGAGCAGCACGACTCGCCATCCGCCGTCTTCGTCACGGGTGCGTTCGACCACCAGGGTGCGGTCGTCGGGAATCATGCCGGTTGCGGCCTGCTGTTCGGCAATAAGGCGCGCCAGATTGGCGATGGCGTTGCTGTCGAGGCCGTCGTGGCGGAGTCGATTGAGGATGGACGTGCTGAAGGTAGGCGAAGATGGAATGGTTGCTGTAACTAGTTTTCCCTCGAAACTCCCCTCAGTCTGCTGCGCAGACAGCTCTCCTCGGAGAGGGGAGCCAGATATCGTTTCCCCGGTATAGGAAGGTTGTTCCCCTGTCGGACTGCTTTCACGCGGGAGGACGGAAGCGAATATGAGACCGGCGCTGGTTTCCCGGAGGAAACGACCAATGGTGCGGCTGAACCCGTAGTCCCGCCCCGCACCTTCACCATGCCAGAATGGCAGTCGGGCGGTGCGTCCGGGGGCCGGGGTCACCACGACGCGATCCCGCGTGATTTCCTGAATCTGCCAGGATGACGTGCCCAGCGTGATCACATCGCCCACACGAGACTCGTAGACCATCTCTTCGTCCAGTTCGCCTACGCGCCGCTGGACTTTGCCGGCATCCGCCTCGGGAAGCACCACCGTGTATAGTCCACGGTCGGGAATCGTGCCGCCTGAGGTCACGGCGATCTTCTGCGCGCCGGGACGCGCGGAAATCCGACCCTCCTCCCTGTTCCACATCAGTCGTGGTTTGAATGCCGAAAACTCCTCGGTGTTGTATGCGCCTGACATCATGCCCAATACCGCGTCGAACATGTCACGGGACAGTTCGGCGAACGGCGCGCTGCGACGTACGGTCGCATACCAGTCCTCGACGTCCAAATCATGCATGGAGGCCTCTGCGACACTCTGTTGGGCGAGCACGTCAAGCGGATTGCGCGGTATGGACAGCGGTTCGATATCGCCGGCGATCATCGATTCCATGCAGGCCGCCGAGGTGACAATCTGATGGCGGGTAAGCGGGTAGAACAGGGCATGGGACACTCCCCCGACCTGATGGTCGGCCCGTCCGACACGCTGAAGCCCCGAGGATACGGACAGCGGGGTATCAACCTGGATCACCAGATCGACCGACCCCATATCGATGCCGAGTTCCAAGCTGGAGGTGGCCACCACACAGCGCAGTTTGCCTCGTTTCAATCGTTCCTCGATCATCTTGCGGCGGTCTTTGGAAACCGAACCGTGATGGGCCATGGCGATCACATCAGCGTCCTCATGGGCATCGACGAGCATGGTGGTGGAGCCGACCACGGCATCGTAGTGGGCTGCGAACCCCTCACGTCCTTCCGGAGAGCCAGGGCCAAGGGATTCATGCGCTTCATCGGTATCCGAGCCAATTCGCCCAGACGACCTACCAGTGCCAGCGGCAGGGCTTTCGGCGTACATATCGTTGAGCCGTGCGGTGAGTTTCTCCGCCACACCTCGGGAGTTCACGAATACCAGTGTGGTGCGATGCGCCAACACCTCATCGAGGATGCTGCGCTCCACCACAGGCCATATGGATCCTGATGTACGGTCGCCACGGGCTCCCGTTATTGCCGAAGAGACCGAACCGTCACGCTCGGCGTCCTCGTCACCACCATCAGCGACACCAGTGATGCCCTTACGCTCTGCCAGCCTCTGCATGGCCGGTGTGACCCCGCTGATATACGGCCTGGCCTGGCTGGAATCCGCGCCTCCCGCACGATGTTGCACATTGCCGGAGTCCAAATCCCGCATGTTGTCCAACGGCTCGACCATCTTCACGTCCATGGCCGGCCTGCCGCCCGGATTCACTATGGTCACCGGTCTGCCTCCACCTAGGAATCGAGCAGCCTCTTCAGGCGGATTGACCGTCGCGGAAAGACCGATGCGCTGGATACGCCACGACTGACTTGCGCGGCCTCCACCACCGATGCGGTCATCTTGCCCCGTATGCTCCGTCATCGAGCCGACAACAGCGTCGGCAAAGGCGTCGTTGTCGGACTGTATCGCCTCGACAGACGCCGATGAGTCCATAGATTCCCGTCTGCGCGATTCGGAGACCAGTCGTTCCAGCCGTTCCAGGCTCAACGCCAGATGGGCGCCGCGCTTGGTGCCCGCCACCGCGTGGATCTCATCGATGATCACCGTCTCCACAGTGGACAGGATCCGTCTGGTCTTGGAGGTGAGCAGCAGATACAAGGATTCCGGAGTCGTGACCAGGATTTCCGGTGGGTGGGAGGCGATATGGCGTCTCTCTTGGGCAGTGGTATCCCCCGATCGGGTGGCGACGGTGATGTTCGGCGCATGCAGCCCCTGTGCTTCGCATTGCGCGGCGATGCCGTCGAGGGGCTGTTCGAGGTTTTTGGCCACATCCACCGCAAGCGCCTTGAGCGGTGAAATGTAGAGAACGCGTACACCTGTGCGCTTCGAACGCGTCCGTTTATTTCCCGGCTGCAGCAATCGATCGATGGCGGAGAGGAACGCGGCGAGCGTCTTGCCTGAGCCGGTGGGTGCAATCACCAGTACATGTTCGCCAGAGGCGATGGCCGGCCACGCCTGATTCTGCGCTTCGGTGGGCTTCCCGAATGCATGCATGAACCATGACCGAGTTGGCTCGGCGAACAGACTCAGACTTTCGTACATATGTTCGATTGTAACGTGCTATGCGAACAAACTGCGCGTCACTCATGAACCGGCGGCGGCAGCATTCTCGCCCAACGGGGCAAAACCTCGAGCCATCTGGACTTTCAGCCCGCCTATAGCCTCCTACCGAAGCAAAACCTCGGACAACCAGGACATCCGCCCCGTCGACAGCCTCTCAGCGAAGCACAACCTCGGTTCACCAGAGCACTCGCCCTGCCCACAACCTCTCAGCAAAGCACAACCTCGGGTCATCCGACCATACGGCCCCTACAGGCCCACTCGCCGAAGCACAACCTCGAACCATTATGCGATATGGTCCACTGACAAACAGCCAATGGACCATATCGCACAGCGATGCGAGGTTTTGCCCCGCTCATAGACCGATACTGGTCAGCTGAAGTAGGCGATGACCTCTTCGGCAGTTCCATAGGCGCTTTGCGCGCCGAGCTTGGTCGCAGCGTATGCGGAGACATAGGATCCGATCTGGGCGGATTGCAGCAACGTGAATCCGGCCGCCAGACCTGCGAGCACGGTCCCCATGAAGGAATCACCGCATCCCGTGGTGTCCACCGCATCCACCTGTGCGGCGGAGACACGATGCCAACGACCATCCTCAATGACGATTGAGCCCGAAGCCCCAAGCGTCACGATGGCTCTGCCGAAGCCATAGTCGACGAACCGGGAGGTCACCTCATACCAGTCATAGTCCACGGAATCGGTGTCGGGCAGACCCAGCAACTGCGCCACCTCATGCTGATTGACCAGCAGGATGTCCGTGGCCTCCACCAGCTCGTGCGGCAGTTCGTCCATGAACGGGGAATCGTTGAGCAGCACGGTCACGCCGGCGTCATGCGCGGTCTGCGCCGCCGCGATCACCGTGGCGATCGGACTTTCCAGACATAGACCAAGCACGGCGCAGGACGCGATGGTGTCACGATGGGATTGCACATATCCGGCACTGACCTTCGCATTGGATCCCGGGGAATAGACGATGGTGTTCTCGCCCTCGGCGCTCACGGTGATCAGCGTGGTGCCACTCGGGCCTTCCACGTGCAGGATGTCCGCGGTGTCCACACCAGCCTCATCCAGTTTGCTCAAGAGGAAGTTCGCGTTGTCGTCCTCCCCGACAGCACCCAGCAATTGCACGTTGGCGCCAAGTCTTGCTGCGGCGGCAGCCTGATTTGCCCCTTTGCCGCCGGGTAGCACTTTCATGGCACCACCGTTGACGGTCTCCCCCGGCTTGGGGAGCCGTTTGGTGCTGACCGTGTAGTCCGCGTTCATCGAACCGACCACAATGACAGCACCCTGCGCCTTGCCCAAGGCTTCCAGACGATCGCGTACCGGCTCGGGCATCTGCTCATGTTCTTCACTACTCATGCTTGCCCAGCATAGTAGCCCCGCTGACGACGGGGAGGATAATCAGCCGCGCAGCTTGCGCAGACGCTCGTGCATGGCGACCATGAGCACCAGGAACAGCAGCAGATACCACGGATACAAGCTGATGGTCACGTACTGTGCAATGATGCCGAACAACGGCGGCATGAGCAGCGTGCCGGTGTAGGCGCACGCCATTTGCACACCCACGATCGCCTGCGAATTCTCCTCACCGAAGTATGCGGGCGTCGAGTGGATGACGCACGGATAGATCGGCGCGCAACCGAGACCCACGACGATCAATCCGGCCACGATACCCAGATGATGTGGCAACGGAAGGAACATCGTGACCACACCGAGCAGCACCAGCACCTGACCGATGCGAATCATCACCGGGTCGCGGAACCTCATGGTCAAGAAGCCGGACAGTGCACGTCCCACGGTGATGCCCACGTAGAACAGGCTGGCCCAGCTGGCCGCCGTGACCTTGTCCACGCCGGCGTGCATCACCATGTAGCTGGAGGCCCACAGGCCGGCGGTGCTTTCGATGGCGCAGTAGCAGAAGAACATGATGAGGATTTCCCTCGCGCCACGGATCGCCAGCACACCGGCCACGCCAAGCGGCTTGCGTTCCGTGCCGGCGGACGAAGCCGCGTCGGCCCCGACGCCCTCACCGGCAGCGCTGTCGACGCCGTTCGCCTCGGCCGCCGCACGACCGCGTGACTTCCACAGCGGCAGACTCAGCACCAGAATCAGCGTGAGCGCGACCTGCAGGATGGCGATGTACCGGTATCCCCACGGCCAGCCCTGTCCGTTGGACAGCGCATATCCCATGATGTACGGGCCAATCGAGGCGCCGACGCCCCACATGCAGTGCAGCCAGCTCATATGGCGGCTCTCGTAGTGGATGGCGACGTAGTTGTTGAGCGCAGCGTCCACACCGCCGGCACCCAGACCGTATGGAACGGCGATGAGCAGCAGCACCCAGTAGTTCGGCGCCACGGAGAAGCCGGCCAGCGCTATGGCCGTCAGAGCCACCGAGATGGCAGTGACGCGCCCTGCGCCAAGACGCAATGTCATACGGTCGGAGAGCAGCGCGGAGACGATAGTGAACAACGAGATGACTGCAGATATGCCGCCAGCCCACGAAACCGGCACCGCAAGGTCCTGGCTCATCGTGGGCCACACCGCCCCCAGCAGCGAGTCCGGCAATCCCAAGCTGATGAACGCCACGTATATCACAGCAAGCAGCAGGCTGGCCATACACACACCTTTCAGCATCGAAGACAACATTGTGATAACGATGTCATAAGGTTACCAAACGGTCACCAAGCAACACGCGGACGAACGTACACATTTATCGCCCACACCGAGGCGTCACCCATGGCAGTCATGCACCCCGCCGCAGCGCAACGCCACCAACACAGCCTCGCTGTATATCGAAATTCGATATGAAACAACTGTGAAGAATCGATTTACGATAGACATATATCGAATATCGATATCATACGATGCAGGCATGAGCACCAATCTCACGCATCATCCGGACGGCACGGTCCCCGAAACGGGCACCTCCGCATCGCCTATAGCAACGGCATCCGCAACCGCTTCGCTCGCGTCCACCCCATCCGCAACCGCGCAGTCTGCGGACACACCACCCGCAGAGTCACCGCTCCCGAACGCATCATCATCCGCCACGCCGACGCTTTCAATGCGCCGTCGCATCACCCTGATCGCCGCGGCGCTTGTCATCCCGTTCGCCTTCGACCGGCTCATCATCGACCCTCCTTCATTCGCGAGTGGCACCTACACTGCCAGCTGGCTTCCCTGGGGCGTGTTCTGTCTTGTCATACTCGCAATCGGCGTCCTGCTGTTCGTCACAAGGGCCTGCCGCACGCCGATGTGGTGGATCGTCGGTGCCGTCGCCGTGTTCTGCGCGTCATGGCTGATCGTCAACGACACCTCGCTGGCGGCCGATTGGCGCAACGCCTCCGGCCCGACGCCGAACTTCTGGTACTCGCTGATCACCGGCTACCTTGCCCTGCCGGCGTTGCTCATGCTGCTCCTGCAGCTGTCGAGCGCCACCTTCGACATCCGCCGTCCGGCCACGCTGATCGCGGACTGGTTCCTTGGATGGACGGTCAGCCCATTCTCGCGCTGGCCGCTGCTCATCGACACGCTCGCACGGCTCGTCGATACGGCGACGCATCCGGATGGCAATGATGTCACGTCACGATCGCCGGAGACCACACTGCGCAAAATCGGCATCGCGCTGCTCATCAGCCTGCCGATTCTCTGTCTGCTAATCCCGCTGCTCATGCAGGCGGACGAGGTGTTCGCCTACGGCGTGACCCACATGGTCGACCATATCGATCTCACGCGGTTCCTCTTCCATGCCGCCGTGGTCGTCATTCCCGCGCCGTTCCTGTTCTCATTGCTGGCGAGCGTAGAGACCCGGACCACGGAACCGGAACTCGGCGGCCTGCGGCAGGCCGAGCGACGCCGCCCGTTCGACCCGACCATCGCCGCGGTGGTGCTCGGACTCGTGCTGGCGTTGTACGCCGTGTTCTGCATCATCCAGTTCACGTTCCTGTTCGCCGGCGCTGGTCTGCCTGCCGGCTACACGTACGCGGAATACGCGCGTCAGGGCTTCTTCCAGCTGCTGTTCGTGACCGCGCTCAATCTGGCGGGCTACGGCGTCGTGATGACGTTCGTACCACGCACCAGGACGATGATCGGCCTCGAAATCGGCCTCATCACGGCGACCGGTGTGATGCTTGCCTCCTCGGCCACCCGTCTGGGCCTATACATCGCCGCCTATGGCATGACCTGGCTCAGGTGGCTGTCGCTGACGTTCATCGCGTTGCTCGCGGTGATCCTGCTGCTGGCGCTGGTCCGTCTTTTCCGTGAACGCCTGCCGCTGATCACCATCGGATTCATCCTGGTCCTCGTCTGGTGGGTGGCGCTGGGGTTGAGCGATCCGGACTGGGTAATCATGTCGTGGAACGCTACACTGGGGGTATGAGCGCCCCAACCCGGCAGCAGCGCCTGCGAGGCGCCCAAGCAGGACTTGACCTGCGGCTGATAACGACGTGGCGCCGGCACACGGTCGAAACCCGCATGTCGGCGCCACCGGCCACCGGTCATCAGCCGGAACGCCGGAGCCGCCGATGCGGCACATGGCAATCCGGCATGTGACAATCCGGCATGTGACAATCCGTCACGTATCAATCTTGGAGCGGTCGAAGTCGTCGGCATTGTCGACGATGAACTGCTTGCGCGGCGGCACGTCATCGCCCATGAGCAAGCTGAAGATCTCCGACGCCTGAGCGGCGTCCTCCATGCGGATGCGGCGGAGCATGCGCGTGCGCGGATCCATGGTGGTGTCCGCCAGCTGGTCGGCATCCATCTCGCCCAGACCCTTGTAGCGCTGGATGTCATCGGCATAGCCGATATGCTTGGCATCCAATTCGGCGAGTTTGTTCGCCAGCTCATCGTCCGAATACGTGTACAGGTACTCACCCTTACGCGAGCCGGTCAATGCGATGCGATGCAGCGGCGGCACCGCGGCGTACACATAGCCATGCTCAATGAGCGGCCGCATGTACCGATAGAACAAGGTCAGCAGCAGGATGCGGATATGCGCGCCGTCCACATCGGCATCGGTCATCATGATGATCTTGTGATATCGAGACTGGTCGATGTCGAAACTCTGGCCGGAACCAGCTCCGACCACCTGGATGATGGCCGCGCATTCCTTATTGGACAGCATCTGCGTGATCGAGGCCTTCTGCACGTTCAGGATCTTGCCTCGAATAGGCAGCAACGCCTGGAATCCGGCATTGCGCGCGGCCTTGGCCGTGCCGAGTGCCGAGTCGCCCTCCACGATGAACAATTCGGCCACGTCATCGTTGCCGGGCTGGCAATCGGAGAGTTTGGCCGGCATGGACGCGGATTCGAGCGCGTTCTTGCGGCGGGTCACCTCCTTGGCCTTGCGCGACTGGATGCGTGCATGCATCTCGCCGACGATCTTCTCAAGCACACGGGCCGACTGGTCCTTGAATCCGCGCTTGGCGCCGGTGATCATCTCACCGAACTGCTGGTCGGTGAGCCGCGTGACTATCGGCTTGACCTGGGCGGTACCGAGCACGTCCTTGGTCTGGCCTTGGAACTGCGGCTCGGCGACACGGGCGGTGACCACAGCCACGAGCCCGGCCTGGATGTCGTCGCGCTCCACCTTCATGGCTGAATCCTTGAGATTCACCTTGAGCTTGCGGGCGTTGTCCTCCACGGCCTTGCGAATCTGCTTGGTGATGCCGTTCATGAACCCATCCACGTGGGTGCCGCCGCCCGGCGTCTCCACGATGTTGACGAAGCTCATGATCGTGGTGTCATAACCGTTCACCCAGCGCAGGGCGATATCGATACCACAGGTGCGTTCAATCTCCTGGGCATGCAGCTCGCCGCCTTCGCCTACGGCCTGTGTCTCCTCCTTGTAGGTGCCTTCGCCCTGGATGCGCCAGATATCGGATACCGGTTCGCCTTTGGAGAGGAAATCCACGAAATCCTTAACACCGCCGGTATGGCGGAACTCCACGACGCGCGGGTGGGCCGGCTGCTCGCCGAATGCACCGTCGGCCATCTCGTCGGATGCGCCGAAGGAAAAATCCTCATCTCGTTCGCCGGCATCTGTGGAACCGTCGATGCCCGCGTCCTGACCGTCAATCTCGGTCGCCGATGCCGAATCGCCGGACTCCGTGGCATCCGACCGATCTGTGGTCACGGTCGCCGACTCCGGCACGTTCTCATCGACGATGGTGATCTTGAGACCGGGGACCAAGAAACTGGTCTGACGCACGCGATCGACAAGCTGCTCATAGGAGAACTCGGCGGTTTTGTTGAAGATCTCCGAATCGACCCAATACCGGATGCGAGTACCGGTGGTTTTCGGGCTCACCGTGCCGATGATGTCCAATTCGGTAGGACGGTTTTTGCGCGTGCGCTTGAACGGGGAATCCGGCGAGGGCTTGGCGGGGTCGGCATCCGTATAGACGCCTGGATGCCCCTGATGGAAGGACATATGGTGGGTCTTGCCGTCACGATCCACTTCCACATCGAGACGGGAGCTCAACGCATTCACCACGGAAGAGCCCACGCCATGCAGACCGCCTACCGCGTTATATGAGGAGTTGCCGAACTTGGCGCCTGCGTGCAGCTTGGTCATTACCACTTCCACGCCCGACAAGCCGGTTTTCGGTTCCTTGTCCACCGGAATGCCGCGCCCGTTGTCCGCGACCTCCACCGAACCATCGGTATGCAGGGTCACCACGATATCCGTGCAGAAGCCTGCAAGTGCCTCATCAACGGAATTATCGATGATCTCCCACAGGCAATGCATCAGACCCTGTGAGTCCGTGGTGCCGATGTACATGCCCGGACGCTTGCGAACCGCATCCAGGCCTTCGAGAACGGCTAGATCCTTCGCGCCGTATTCTTCTTTGGGCATAGTCCTTTTCTTCTATAACAGGCATCCTGCTTTCCCGGCGAACCGGGGAAAACGAAACGGATGAGTCCGCGTCCGACCGTCTGCTCAGCGACTACTCAACGGATGGCTCCGTCGCTGGACAGTTCACTGGACTGTCCAGCTCCTCGCGTGATCGCGCTGCCGAGCGGCGCGATCACTGGTCCAGGAAGTCGCGCAAGGTCTGCGAACGGGAGGGGTGACGCAGCTTGGACATGGTCTTGGACTCGATCTGGCGGATGCGTTCACGGGTTACACCATACACGCGACCGATATCATCCAAGGTCTTCGGCTGGCCATCTTCCAGACCGTAGCGCATCTTGATCACGCCGGCCTCACGTGGGGACAGCGTCTCCAGCACCTGCTTGAACTGCTCCTGCAGCAGGGAGAAGGCGACGGCGTCGGACGGTGCGATGGCGTCGGTGTCCTCGATGAGGTCACCAAACTCGGAATCACCGTCCTCGCCGAGCGGCGTGTGCAGCGAAATCGGCTCACGACCGTACTTCTGCACTTCCTGCACCTTCTCGACAGGCATGTCCAGCTCGCGAGCCAGCTCGTCCGGCGTGGGCTCACGACCCAGATCCTGCAGCATCTGACGCTGCACGCGGGAGAGCTTGTTGATGACTTCCACCATGTGCACGGGCACACGGATGGTGCGGGCCTGATCGGCCATGGCGCGGGTGATGGCCTGGCGAATCCACCATGTGGCGTAGGTGGAGAACTTGAAGCCCTTCTTCCAGTCGAACTTCTCGACGGCACGGATAAGACCCAGATTGCCTTCCTGGATCAGATCAAGGAACAGCATGCCGCGGCCCGTGTATCGCTTGGCGAGGGACACCACCAAGCGCAGGTTGGCCTCCAACAGGTGGTCCTTGGCCTTCTTGCCGTCGGCGGCGGCCCACTTGAGCTCGCGCTTGCGCTTGAACTCCATGCCTTCCGACTGGGTGTCCAGCAGATGCTGCGCGTACAGGCCGGCCTCGATGCGTTCGGACAGGTCGACTTCCTGTTCGGCGTTCAGCAGGCTCACACGGCCGATCTGCTTGAGATAGTCCTTGACCGGGTCGGCAGTGGCGCCTGCGGCGATGACCCTGCGCTTCGGATTGCCGGCGGGAATGACGTTCTCATCGTCGTCATCCGTGTCGGAGACCACATAGGCACCTTTTTCCTTCGGCTTTTCGGGGGCCTTGGGCTTGTTGTCCTCGTCGTCATCCACGTCGTCGGCGTCGATCTCATCCTCGTCGGAATCATCGTCATCGTCTTCAACATCGTCGGCGTCAACGTCGTCGATGTCCTCGTCCAGGTCGTCGACGTCCAGGTCGTCGTCACCGACCACGTCGTCACCGAGTTCGTCGTCCTGGTCGTCCTCGTCTTTGATGAGATCCTCATCATCGGCCGGTTTCGCAGAGGACTTCTTGGAGGCGGCACGACGAGTCGTCTTCCTGGCCGTCTTTTCTCCGCTGTCCTCTGCTGCGACCTTGGCAGACTTCGTCGCGCGAGGCTTGCGAGTGGAGGTCTTGCGTGCGGTGGTCGTAGAGCTGGCCTTCTTCTTGGTCTCGGTCTCCTCGCCGGAGTCTTCCGCGTGCTTGGTTGCCGTCGTTTCCTTCGTGGCCAAAACTGCTCCTTCTGATCTCTTGCCGGAAGCACCCATACCACATGGGCCCACTTCTGGCAAGGGCAAATCTTCAACTATGAGAGTTAATCACCTTCTACGGACGATTATTCCCGCACAGCGAAAAACGGCACGACATCACCGACGGCGACACGATGAGGACGCACAGACCCCAACCGCACGCAAGTCACCTCTTTCAGATGCAATCCCCGTCACATGGCCGATTCCTTGTTCTCACAAGCACACCATGCCGGGAAAACGCCACGGTCGGAAGCGGAAAACACCATCGCCGCCAACGAGCAGTCCTCATCAAGCACGAGGCATTGCAAGGCGAGTGCCGCCGCGCTCGAATCCCCAAGCCACCATAGCGCATAGGCCGCTACAGCCAACGGCTGTATGCAATACGGCACCGGGGATGCACAGGCGATGTCAAGCAGCATGGTAATACCGGTCCGGCATCGTTCCTCGTCCGGGACCAGCCCTTCATCTTCAAAGGCCGCCGTGAGCAGCGTGCCCATCCGGCGACGGGCGTGCTCGCTGTGGGGCTTCGCCGCAAATTCCATAAGCTGTGATTTCGGGCATCTGTTCTGATCGACGATGAGCGACAAAATGAGCGCGTCGCGTATCGACAACGTCTCATTCATGCCCACGGCGAACGCCGCCATGGTGTCATCGTCCAAGCTGGCCGTGCCGTCTTCGAGCGAGGCCAGCCACTCATCCAACGGTTCGGACACCCAGTCGGCGTCGGCCTGCTGGGGGCCGCGTGCGCGACGATCGGCATGGAATGCATCCGACATCATCTTCAGGTCGTCTGCATCGAAACCATTGAATTCGTGACTGCCATGCGCAGGAGGCGTTTGCCTTCGCGAGCGCCGCGCTTCATCGTTACGGTCATTGCGTGATGCGGTGCCGCGCGATTCGCCTTTGCGATGGCGCCCCGGCCCGTTGCCGTTCTTGGCACGGCGTCTGCCGGACCGTCCCGCACCGTCATGCCGTGCACCGCATCCGGGTTTGCCTGCACTCACTCTGGTCGTTTCGAATCCGTCGACGGCACCGCCACCATCGGTTCGCGCGTCGTTGTCGTTCATCACCATGATTCCTGCCTTTCCCAGTCGATGCCCCACGCCATCCGCGTCGGTCGCATCAGCCCGTCACCGTTGACGGGCGTACATCCACTATGCAATGAACCCGCCGTGATACCAACGATGATCGACCATTGTGGTTCCAGCTTCACAACCCAGTGTTTCCAACGTTCTTGTATTCATCACAACCTGTGGATAAGTTATAAGGCATGTGCACAACCGCGAAAGACCTGTCCATCATCGAACCACGCATCGGCACGCTGGTCCGCGACCTGACCGACGCCCCCGACACTGGTGAGGTGGCTGCGGCCCTGCGGCCGGTGATGGACGATGTGATTCAGCAGGCCGTCACCTCAAGCCAGGGCGGGAAACGCCTCCGCGCCTTGCTCAGTCTCGATGCCTTCGACGTGCTTACCGAGCAGCATCACGTGAACTCCTCGCGAAACGCGATGATCGATCTGGCCTGCGCCATCGAAGTGTTCCAGACCGCCGCGCTGGTACATGACGACATCATCGACGAATCCGATTTGCGCCGTGGCAAGCCTTCAGCCCATCGCGCGCTGGAATACGCCGTGCACAACGCATCCATAGGACGCGGTCTCGGATTGATGCTAGGAGACATCCTCGCCACCGAATGCATCGAAATCGCGCGCCGTGCTGCCAAGCAGCTCAGCAACAGCGACGCCATCATCGAATCGTTTCTCACGATGCAACGCGAGGTGGAGATAGGACAGGTCCTTGATCTGGGCGTCGAAATGACTCCGCTCAGCAATCCGCAGGCATTGGTTCAGGCATCGTTGAACGTGTTCCGATGGAAGACGGCGAGTTACACCACCATCGCGCCACTGCTGTTCGCGCTGTTGGCAGCCGGTGTCGACCCGCAGGACGCCCGGCGTGAGGCATTGGCCGTCGGGGAGCCGCTGGGTCTGGCGTTCCAACTTGCGGACGACCTTCTGGATGTCATCGGGTCCAGCCGCAATACCGGCAAGCCGGTAGGCGGCGACATCCGCGAGGGGAAGCGGACCGTGCTGCTGGCCGATGCCCTCAACGCCGCCAACGTATCGGACCGGGACGAGCTGCGCGCCATGTTCGAGGCCGAGCATCGTGATGAGACCCAAGTAGGCCGCGTCATCACGCTCTTCGAACGCACAGGTGCGATCGACCAATCCCGTGCCCGCATCAGCATATTGTGGTCGCAATCGAGGCAGGCCATAGAACAATGGCATCTCAGCGAGGATGGTCGGCGCCGCCTCATCGAGGCATGCGCACGGTTCATCCCCTCAGACCTCAGGTGAGGCGCCGCTGGCCACCGCCGGCAAATCCGGGGCAAGGCAGTTATCGCAGCGATCACATCACAACGAAACCAATCCATACCGCAACCAATCCAAATCAAGACCAATCCGTGGCGCGATCAGGCGCAGACCGGCCTGATGCGTAGCCCGGACAAGGTAGACTGAGCCATGTTCAGCTGTAGTCAAAGGAACCGTACGGATCAATGAGTGAGAACGAGCCCACGCCAATGATTGAGGGACGCTACCGCATCGTGCGCAATATCGCCGAAGGCGGTATGGCCACCGTATACGAGGCGGTCGATGAGCGTCTGGGCCGTACCGTGGCCATCAAGGTGATGCATACGCAGCTCGCCAAGGGTCCGCATCGCGCGCAATTCGTGGAGCGTTTCCGACGCGAGGCCAATTCCGCCGCGGCCATCGCCAATCCACACATCGTGCAGGTATACGACACCGGCGAATTCAACGGCCTGGATTTTCTGGTCATGGAATACGTCCATGGCATCAATCTGCGTCATGAAATGAACGTTCAGGGCACATTCTCCGTCCGTGAGACGTTGCGCATCGTCGCCGAGACATTGGATGGACTGGCCTCCGCGCATCGCGCCGGAGTGGTGCATCGAGACATCAAGCCGGAGAACATTCTCCTCAACGACCGCGGCCATGTGCAGATCACCGATTTCGGTCTCGCCAAGGCAGCCAGCCAGGCCACGTTGAGTTCCACCGGCATGCTGCTCGGCACGGCAGCCTATCTTGCCCCGGAAATGATCGAAGCCAATCAGGCCACACCACAGGGCGACCTGTATTCCGTGGGCATCATGGCATGGGAGATGCTGGCAGGCAAAGTACCGTTCGATTCCGACAACCCGGTGACGCTGGTCTTCAAACATGTGCATGAGGACGTGCCGTCCATCGCCACCGTCTGCCCCGGCATCGACCCCTCTGTGGCGGCGTTCATCTCTCATCTGACTGCGCGCGCAGTCGAAGCGCGGCCCAAGAATGGTTTGGAGGCCGCTTCCGAACTGCGCCAGTTGGCGGCCAAACTGCCGATGGAGGCATGGCAGTACCGCCTGCAGACGGAGTCGCCCCATGCGGAACGCGCCGATGCCACTCTTCCCGCATTGGTGGGTGCCATAGGCGAGAACGCGGAAAGACTGACTGCCATGCAGCCGGCTCCGCCCGCACCACCGGTGGCACAGTCAACGAATCCGGCGCAAACACGTACAGCGCAGCCGACTGCGGTACAGACAACAAATCCGGCACCTACGACTGCAGTGCCGACGACTGCATTGACACCTGATCCGGGCCGTACCGCCATCATGGCGCAGACCGGGACCACAACGGAACCGACACAGGCATTGAGTACCGGCAATGGCACCGATTCTCCCTCCTCTGGCAACGGCAATGCCGGCAGTACGTCGCCAGACAATCCGGCATCAGGCACTCTGGTCTCCCCTGCCGACTCCCCTAAGAAGAAATCATCGAGGCGCAAGGTCATTCTCATCGTCATCCTAGTGACGGCACTGATACTCGCTGGCATCGGCGGAGGCGCCTCATGGTGGACCTTTGCAGGCCCTGGCAGCTATTGGAGCGTGCCCCAGCCTCAAGATGCCTCCTGTGCCGAAGCGGACACGCAGTGTTCACTGTCGGGCACCGAGTGGTCGGCCTATGAGGACCTGCTCAAATCGGCGGGCATTCCCTATGAGACGTCGCAGGAGTACAGCGATTCCATAGACAAAGGCAAGATCATTTCCGCGTCAGTGGACAATGCGGAGGCGTTCGTCAACAGCCATGTGTCGAAGCGAAATGGGCAGAAGCTTGAGATCGTCATCTCGAAGGGCCCACGCATGATCACCATTCCGGACGATATCATGGACCCCTCATCGTCCCATGGCAAGGATCCGATCGCCGCTCTGCAGAGTGCCGGTTTCAGCAATATCGTCCACGATGAATCCGGCGACCAGTATTCGATGGATGTCCCTGAAGGTGCCGCATTGAGCATCTCCCCCGACCCGGGCACCACGATGAAGCATGATGCCACAGTGACCATTACCCTGAGCAAGGGACCGATGCCGGTCAGCATGCCGGATGTAGTAGGCAAAACCAAGGATGATATGACGGCGTCCTTCGCTGAACTCAAGCTCACTGCGAACATCACCGAGCAGTACGATGACAAGATCGCGGCAGGCACGGTTATCTCGACCTCGGTCAAACCCGGAACCCAGCTCAAGTGGGGCGATAGCGTGGACGTGGTGGTTTCCAAAGGTCCGGAAACCACCGTGCTGCCGAACGTGGTCGGCATGACCTACGATGAGGCGGCCAAGCAGCTGGAGAAGCTCGGCTTCACCGTGAAGAAGTCCGCCCCCTTGGGCGATCTGACGCATGAGGTCCGCATCCAGAGCCCCAAGGCCGGCGAAACCGTGCGCCTTCGCGACGAGAACGGCAAGCCGACCGTCATCACGCTGACCGTGGTGTGAGGTTCGTGGCTTTGCGAACGCCTTCGCCAGCCTTCTGCGCCTCCTTAGCGGCCTTCAGCTCGGCTTTGACCTTCTGCGCGTATTCGTCAACGTATTCCTGACCGCTCATCTCGCGGATCGCCGCGGAAACGCGGTCGGTCAGTTCGCGCAATTCGGCGTGGGTGATCTCATCGGCGGCCTTCCTGGAAACCTCGATCGGCTTGCCGTACTTGACCTGCGTCTTGCCCTTCTTCGGAATCGTGGTGCCAATCGGCTGCAGCTTGTCCGAACCGATCAATGCCACCGGTACAATCGGGCATCCGGTCTCCAATGCCAGTCGGGCGACGCCGGTGTGTCCTTTATACATGCGGCCGTCGGGGCTGCGCGTGCCCTCGATGTGGATGCCGAACAGGTGACCGTCCTCGATGATCTCTCGCGCGTGCTCAAGCGCACCAAGCGACTTGTTGCCGCCGGAACGGTCCACCGGGAACACACCCACTGACGTGAACCACCACTTTTTGAACTTGCCCTTGATGCCCTTGCCCTCGAAATACTCGGCCTTGCCCATGAAATGCACCATGCGCGGGCAGGTGATCGGGATGAGCGCATCGTCGATCACCGCCAGATGGTTGGCTGCAATGATGGCGCCGCCGGTACGCGGCACATTGTTCAGGCCGGAAACAGTAGGACCGAGATGGTGACGGGCGATGGGACCAAAGACCTTGACGAAGAACCAGTAGAGCACGTGGCATTCTCCCCTTCACACGGACGCCGGCCATTGGCCGACCGCCTGATTAGAGTGATAGTTATGACTGACAACCACAATAGCAATGGCGACGGAGAGCACCCAACATCCACGCCGGACGACGGGCAGCACCATGTCGTGCCTGGACACGGGGATGACACGAGCAACGACGTCGGCACCGGCGCCAACGCAGCCGGCTACTCCCGTGATGCCGCTCCATCCGGGCAGCATGGCCTCGGCAATCTGGATGAGGCCTGGGCTGCATTCGAGGCCGAGCATAAGGCCGACCTCGATGATGTCGCCTCATCGCGCCAGGCGCGGAAGTTCGAGAGGCAGGCCAAACGCCGCGAAAAGGAGGCATTGCTGTCCGTGGACGATCTCGATGCGGCAGCGTTCACCGATGGCGTGAGGCCTTTCCATGAGCGTATGCGTGGAGGTCAGAGAAGGCGCGAGTCCCCGGGTGCCGGCCCCCGCGATTTCACCGGTTCCAGCTGGCTGGACACGGATGATGTGATGGACCGGTACGATGACGGCGGCTTCACTCCCCCGAACCCGGAGCTCGGGCCGTTGCACGCTTCGACGGTGTTGCTTGTCGCGTTGCTGGTGATTGGCCTGGTCGGCATGCTGACGATGATCCTGGTGCCGGCTTTGTACAGCATCCCGTTGATCAGCGCACTGTTGAATATTGCGTTCGGCCTGTGCACCATACTGGGGTTGGGTGGTCTCATCGTCAAGATTCTCAATCGTAAGAACCGTCCCGGAGATAAAGGCGGGTATTTCGATGATGGAGCACGGGTCTGAGTGCACCTGACTGGACAGGATGACGCCGCATCGAGGATGACTATCATCTGCCCGGTAAACAGCTGGGGGGCAACGAATTAGCTCGTTGCCCCCCAGTTTCGGTATGGACGATTGCTGCGGTAATCGCCAAGCCTGCGCGTCAGCGTGTCACGCCTTGGACTTGGCAGTGGCCACCCACTTGTCGAGCAGGGCCTGGGCCTTGCCGGAGTCCACGGCGTCCTCGGCGAGCTTGTAAGCTTCGCGGAAGCGTTCGCCCAGCGTGCCATCGCCCACCAGATGACCGTCGGCAACGATGGCGGATGCGGCATTGAGCAGTGCGGTGGTGCGGGCCGGGATGTCCTTGCCGGCCACGAAATCGCGGAAGGCGGCAGCGTTGGCCTCGGGCTCGCCGCCCTTGAGATCGGCGACGTCGATCTTGGCGAGGCCGAGCTCCACGGTCGGGTCGAATTCGGTCTCGGTCACCTTGCCGTCGCGGATCTCCCACACGGAGACCGGGCCGGTGGGGGCGAGCTCGTCCATGCCCTCATGCGAGGTGTAGACCATGCCGGACTGGCCGTTGGCGGCGTAGACGGCGGCCATAATCGGGCTCATCTCGCGCTTGGCGCAGCCGATGGCCACATGGGCGGGCTTGGCCGGGTTGGTCAGCGGGCCCAGCACGTTGAACACGCACGGAATGCCGAGCGCGGCGCGAATCGGGCCTACGAAGCGCATGGCCGGGTGGAAGGTGCGGGCGAACGCGAAGGTGATGCCCACCTCGTCTCCGACCTCGCCAACCGCCTCGGGCTTCAGGTCCAGCGGGAGACCGAGCGCTTCGAGTACATCGGCGGCACCGCACTTCGAGGAGGCGGCGCGATTGCCATGCTTGACGATCTTCACGCCCGCGGCCGCGGCGGCCACCGAGCCCATGGTGGACAGGTTCACCGTGGCGAAGCCGTCACCACCGGTGCCCACGATGTCGGTGGTCTCACCGGAGACGTTGAGTGGCACGGCGTGCGACACCATGGCCTTGGCCGCGCCGGACACCTCCTCGGCAGTCAGCCCCAGCTGCTGCTGGAGGGCGAGCGTGGCACCCACGGCGGCGGGATTGGCGTTGCCCTTCATCAGATCATCGACGAACCATTCGGATTCCTCGGCGCTCAGGTGGTCTCCCCCGACCAGCTTGGTGAGAATCGACTTCCATGTGATCTCGGCCATTGTTCCTCCTTGGCGCACTCGCGCCCGATAATCAGTGACGCGGCCCATTGTAATGGCCGTATATTGCGTCTCCGTCCGGTTCTTTCATATTGCAGAACGCGAAAGGCTCCCCGCTCGATGCGGGGAGCCGACCCGTCGCTCACTGCCCGATGCCGGGCAGGACGTAGGTGAACTGGACGCGGTCTACGGCGGTGTTGGCGGGGGCGACGAACGAATGCACTTTGAAGCCCTTGCCGAGTTTCTCGTCGATGGTCTTCTGCAGTTCGTCGAGCACCTTGTCGTCCATGCCCTTGACGGAGTCGGCGAGCTTTCGGGCGCCGTCATCAAGCTGACCGGCGCCTTCTGCAGCCGAGGCCGCGCCCGAAGCGAGGCTGTGCGCGCCAGAGTCCGCCGCAGCGGCTCCGGTGGCGAGGCTGTTGGCGCCATCACGCGCGGATGACAGGCCCTTCGCCAGCTCCTCGGCACCGGAGGCAGCGGATTGCGCCCCCGTGTTGAGCTGTCCGACGGCGGCGTGCATCGATGCCAATCCCTCGGCCAGTTGCATAAGGGACGCCTGCATGGCCGCGGAGTCCGCCGACGATCCGTTGGACGAACCGTTCACCTTCGCGTCGAGCTGATCCACTCCCCCGCTCAGCTGGCCGATGCCGGAGGAGATGCCCGCGTAACCGTCAAGCGCCTGTCCGAGCGCCTGATACTGCCCTTTGGCGTTCTCCACCTGCACCATAGCTGTCACGGCCTTGTCGAGCGCCGCGATGGCCTGAGTGTCGCCGGGATTCTGCTGCACGGCGGCCAATGCCTGGGCGTACGCCTGTCGAGATGCCGTCTCGGCCGCATCGATGTCACCGCCGACCTGTGCGAGGATCGTCTGCTGACCGCCGGCGAGTGCCTGACGGTACTGCCCATCCCCTTGCTTCAGGGCGTCCGACCCCTGTTTGAGCGTGGTGACCCCTTGACTCAGCGCCGTCATCTGTTCGGGCAGTCCCTTGACACCGTCGCTCATGCTTCCGCTGGCGTCGTACAGTTGCGCCAGTCCGTCGGCCAGCTGCCGGTTGCCCTGCGCAAGCGTCCCGGCGCCTTGGGCGAGCGTTTCCGTTCCGCCGGCGAGGGATTGCGCGCCGCGGTTGAGTTCGGCGGTTCCGGTGGCGAGCGAACCGATTCCCCGGCTCAGTTCCCGGTTGCCTTGGGCGAGGGATGTCGTGCCGTCTGCCAATTGCACGGTGGCGTCGCTGAGTTTGCCGGTCTGCTCGGTGAGCTGGGAGGTGTCCTGATCGCGCACGTCCAGCGCCATGTCGAGGCTCATCGCGGTGATCTGCCATCCGGAGCTGGTGAAGTCCTTGGCTTGGCCGCGGATGGTGAATGTTCCGGTTTCTCCGGGCAGGACCATGCCGGAGACGACGGTGTTGCCACCGGACTGGGCGAGGGCAGCGTCACCGGCGTCAGTGATGTCGAACGCTTCCTGCGGGAAGGTGCCCTGTGCCTGAATCACATAGGCGTCGGCGAATTCCCGGGTCGCCTTGTCGGCCGATTCGTTGGGCGCGATGCGCAGGGTCATGGCGAGTTCGCCGTCAGCTCCGTCCAGTTTCTCGGCATCGACGGCCTTGCCGTCCAGCGTGTAGTCGACGCTGACGTTCCAGGGCAGTGCGGTGTCGGCCTTGAGGTCGCCCTGATAGTAGAACGGCTTGTCGTTGAGGGTGGTGATGTTCACCGTGCCGTTCTTCTCCTCGAGTTTGGCGTCGGTGGTGAGGTTCGTGACTTTGGTGTACGAGCCCGGGTCCTGGACGGTGCGTGGCTGCCCGGCGTCGAAGGTGTTGACCACGTATATGCCGGAGACGGCGCCGTCGGCCTTGGCCTTGATGTAGACGGTCTCGTCCTTGCCGCTCCCCTCTCCACTATTGCCCCCATTGTTCGCCGAAGTCACCGCCGCCGTGGTGTGCGCGGATGCTCGGGGCTCGTCCGCGGCATTCGCCCGGGACAGCGCCGGAACCGTGAGGAGCACGGTCGCGAGGAATGCGGCGATGGTGGGCGCGAGGATTCTCCTGACCGTCGTACGTCGATAGTCAGTGATGGGGCTCGATGTGTTGGTCATGGTCATCGTGTGATCTCCTTCGTGGGATGAGTGGTGTGGGTGGCAGGTTGGTCATTGGGGGTATCGGATTGCGTGTCGGATGGCGTGCCAATGGTTTGCGCATCTGTATTTCTGACATTCATACGCGCGTCATCGCGGAAGCCCAGTCCGATCGAGGTGCGTCGTATCAGCCCGTCGGATACGCGGAACAGCCATGGCAGCAGCAGGAACATGAGCAGCATCGAGACAAGGGCGCCGCGGGAGACGAGCAGACCGATCTCGCTGATCACGCCGTTGGATGCGATGCGCCACACGGCGAATCCGGCGCTGATGAGGATTGTGGCCGAGGTGAGGATTGTAATCGCGGAATGTTGGATGGACAGGCGAGTCGCCTCACGTGGCTCGTGCCGTCGTCGTTGGTCCAGATATTCGCGTGTGTAGATGATGCCGTAGTCTACGGCGGCTCCGAGCTGTACGGCCTCGATGACGAGGTATCCGATGTAATTGAGGGTGTCACCGGTCACGTATGGCACGGCGAGGTTGAGCCAGATCGAGATTTCGATGGCGAGCAACACGACGACCGGAATCGCGATCGACCGGAACACGATGAGCAGCACGAGTGCGATGCTGCCGATGGAGAACAGACGCACCTTGCCGCTGTCGGCGCGCACCACGTCCCTCAGGTCGTAGGTGCTCACCGTTGTGCCGACCAGCCGGTAGTCGTCGCCGTAGTGGCGGGCGACGGTGTCGCGCACTTCAGGCACGAGCGCGTAGGCGTCCTTCGATTCGGTTTGCACGTCCATCGACACGACGAGACGTGACCATCCATGCGAGATGAGCTGGTCCAACTGATCGCCGGGGACGATGGCGGTCGGCATCGCCCTGCCAGCCATCGTGATATACGAGGTGACGTCGGTGACATGAGGAAGCCGTTCGACGTCGTCGATGACGGCTTGCTCATCCGCCCATCGTCCTTCGGGGACCATGATGACCCACGTCTCCGAGCGGCCGAAGGCGTCGTTGATGTGGTCTGCGTCGGATTTGAGCCGACTGCCCGGCTGCACGAAATCGGCTGCGCCGTAGATGAAGTCGTTGCGCTCCTGCGCCACATAGGCGGGAACCGCGGCGATGAGGATCGCCAGCGCCGCCGGCAGAGCGATGTGTATCGCAGCATTCGCGAACCGGGAGAACGAGGGCATGAGATACCGGTGTTCCAATGCGTTCAACGGCTTGAGGAACATGAGTATCAGGCAGGGCATGAGCAGCATGATCGACAGGAAGCTGAACACGATGCCCTTGGAGAGCACGATGCCCATGTTCACGCCGATGCCGAATCGCATGACCGTCAACGAAAGGAATCCGAAGAAGGTGACGGCCGCCGAGCTCAGGATCACCGTAAAACTACGGAGCATCGTCTCGGTCATCGCCTCGACCGGCGTGGCGCCGGGCATCTCCTTCTCCACTCTGCGGAAGGTGTGCAGCAGTACGATCGCGTAGTCCATCGAGACGGCGAGCTGGAGAATCGCGCCGCAGATCTGGCTAACGAAACTGATCTCGCCGAGCACGATGTTCGACCCCATGTTCATCACGATCGCGACGCCGATGACGATGAGGAAGATCACCGGTTCGAACCACGAGTGCGAGGTGATGAGCAGGATGCCGATGACGATCGCCACGGCGATGGCCATGATCAGCATGATCTCCGTGGCGGTGGAACCCTGCGCCTCGGCCGTGGTGACGCCGTCGCCGGCCATCGTCACGTGCGTCGCATACGCCTGTTCGGCCACGGCCCTGGCCTCGGGCACAGCGTCGACCAGCTTGGACGAATCGATGGTCAGCTGGTAGAGATACCCCTTGTCCGTCTTCCAAGAGGAGACGGTATCCGCGTCCTGGATCTCCGCCGGCGTCTTGGTGTCGACGACCGAGCCGAGCCACATGACCTCGTCGACGCCGTCGATGTCGGCCAGGTCATCGGCAAGCCGTTCCGCCTGCACCGCGCTGATGCCCTCGGCGTACAGACGCGCGTTCGGCACGCCCGCGTCGAAGGATGCTTTCATGTCGTCGAGCGCGATGACGGACGGCGCGTCCTTCGGCAGGTAGTCGGCGAACGAATAGTTGACTTTGACCTGTGGATAGGCGATGGCCCCGAGGACCGTCAGCATCGTGAAGACGATCACCACGATGATGCGATGCCTGAGAAAGCCGTTGATGATCCGTTGCACCGGATACCCCCTGACAGTTTCCTTACAGTCGTGTGTTTTACTACATCTGTTGTCTTACGGGGTATCATTATTGGAGACGTCGGATCGCCCTGCAACCATCAGCTTGGACGCCTTCCGATGGATATGCTACGAATATGGCCGACACCTGTAGGAAAAACGACAATGAACACTAAAAATGACGTCAAAATGGATCGTCGAACACGGCGTACGCGTCTTCTTCTGCAGGAGGCGCTGCTACGCCTGCTGGCCGACAAGCCCTTGAACAGGATCACCGTCACCGAACTGACGGAACTGGCCGATGTCAACCGCGTCACGTTCTACGCGCATTACCACGATGTATACGACATGTTCGACCAACTGCGGACCGACCTGATTGACATGTACACGGACATGACGTACCGGCACACTCAGGAGATGTGCAACGGCGACTACCGTCCGTTCATCCGCGAGGTCTACATGTCGTTGGACGGGCGGGAGCAGCTCCTCTCGCTGCTGTCGACGCCGTCTGGCGGCAATCTGTACGCGGACATCATCGATGCGATCTCCAAGGTCTGCACCGAGACGGTCGCGCCGCAGATCATTCTGGGAATAGGAGGGCCCGCCGGCGCCTCCATCGGAACCGACGGCGTGGCCGTCACGGGCGATGCGTCCGGCACTGGCGAGACGACGAGTTATCGGATGACGGTCGACCCGACGATGGTTGACCCGACGATGGTTGACCCGACGATGGCGAAGACGCTCAGCGACTACCAGTTCGGCTACATCGCCGGAGGCGTCGTGAACATGCTCAAGGACTGGTTCCGTCGGGGCAGGCGGGAGTCCATCGATCTCATGGTGAACATGACCTCGAACCTGATCTCGCATTCAGGGCGCGAGGTCTACCGGGAGAATCTGAAACTGCTCAATGAACGACGGAAATAGCGGGAACACGCTGAGTGGATACGGAAAGCCCCACCGATTCACCATGTGAACCAGCGGGGCTTGTTTCATCCGTGCAGGGCAATCAGCTCACTGCTCGTTCTGGCCGTGGCACATCTTGTACTTGCGACCGGAACCGCACGGGCAGGGCGCGTTCTTGCCAGTGCCTGGGAAGGTGCGGCCGTCGGCCCACGGGGTCTTCAGCTCGTCGCTCTTCGGACGCTTGGAGACCGGGACCTTGCCTTCGGCGTGGCTGATCGGAGCCGGACCGGCCACGGGAAGCGTAGCCTCGCCGGATTCGGATGCGGCGGCGGACTCAGCGATGGCCTGCTTCTCGGCGGAGTCTTCGGATTCCTCTTCGGACTCGCCTTCGGCAGCCTCCTCCTCGGTCTCGCCGTCCTCATCAGGGCCGGCGGCAACGGTTGCGGCGGATTCGGAACCATCAGAGGTTTCGGCGACGCCGGTGGCACCTTCGGCAGCGGCCACGGCGGCGTCCTCGTCATCAGTGGAGTTCGGATCCTGGGTGGCGGCGACCTGCTTGACGTCGATGTGGAAGAGCAGCTGAACGGATTCCTCCTTGATCGCCTCGATCATGGAGTTGTACATCTGGAAGCCCTCACGCTGGTATTCCACCAGCGGGTCGCGCTGGCCCATGCCGCGCAGGCCGATGCCGTCCTTCAGGTAGTCCATCTCATACAGGTGCTCACGCCACTTGCGGTCGAGCACGGCAAGCACCACACGGCGTTCGAGGTCACGCAGACCGGATTCGCCGATGGTCTTCTCCAGCTCGTCGTACTTGGCCTTGGCGTCCTTGACGATCAGGTCGCGCACGGCTTCGATGGCCTTTTCGCCCTTGAGATTGCCCGCGGCCTCCTTGGCCTCGTCGGCGGTCACATCGGTGGGCACCACGGTGTTGAGGGCCTTGAACAGGCCTTCCCAATCCCAGTCCTTCGGCTTGTCGGAACCCTTTTCGGCACCCTTGATGTAGGACTCCACGGTGTCGGCGATGAAGCGCTCGATATCCTCGTGGATGTCCTCGCCCTTGAGCACGGCCTGACGCTCGGAGTAGATGACGGTACGCTGCTTGTTCATCACGTCGTCGTACTTGAGCACGTTCTTGCGGATCTCGTAGTTGCGGGATTCCACGGCCTTCTGCGCGGTGCGCACGCCCTTGGTGACGGACTTGGATTCGATCGGCTGGCCTTCCTCCATGCCCTTGGCCATGACCTGAGCCACAAGCTGGGTGTTGAACAGACGCATCAGATCGTCTTCCAGGGACAGGTAGAAGCGGGATTCGCCCGGATCGCCCTGACGGCCGGAACGGCCGCGCAGCTGGTTGTCGATTCGGCGGGACTCGTGGCGTTCGGTGCCGAGCACGTACAGGCCGCCGAGCTTCTTGACTTCCTCATGCTCGTCCTTGACCTGCGCCTTGATCTCGTTCAGGGTGCCCGGCCAGCGCTTCTCGTACTCCTCCGGGGTGTCCTCGGGAGAGTAGCCTTCGGACTTCAGCTTGGCGTCGGCGAGGAACTCGACGTTGCCGCCGAGCATGATGTCGGTACCACGGCCGGCCATGTTGGTGGCCACGGTGACGGCGCCCTTGCGGCCGGCGACGGCCACGACGGCGGCCTCCTTCTCATGCTGCTTGGCGTTCAGCACCTGATGGGGGATCTTCGCCACATCGAGCAGGGTGGAGACCACCTCGGAGCTTTCCACGGAGGCGGTGCCGAGCAGCACCGGCTGGCCGGAGGCGTGGCGCTTGGCCACATCCTTGACGATGGCGGCGAGCTTCTCCTTCTTGGTACGGAAGATGAGATCGTCCTGGTCCTTGCGGATCATCGGCTTGTTGGTCGGGATCGGCAGCACGCCCAGCTTGTAGGTGTTCATGAACTCGGCGGCCTCGGTCTCGGCGGTACCGGTCATGCCTGCGAGCTTGTCGTACATACGGAAGTAGTTCTGCAGGGTGATGGTGGCGAAGGTCTGGTTCTCGGCCTTGACCTCAACGCCTTCCTTGGCCTCGATGGCCTGGTGCAGGCCCTCGTTGTAGCGGCGGCCCGGCAGGATGCGGCCGGTGTGCTCGTCGACGATGAGCACCTCGCCCTGGGTGACCACATAGTCCTTGTCCCTGATGAACAGCTCCTTGGCCTTGATGGCGTTGTTCAGGTAGCCGATAAGGGCGGTGTTGGCCGGCTCGTACAGGTTGTCGATGCCGAGGAAGTCCTCGACCTTGGTGATGCCCGGATCGAGGATGCCGACGACCTTCTTCTTCTCGTCGACCTCATAGTCCTCGTCGCGGGCGAGCTTGAGGACCAGCTTGGCGAACTGGCGGTACCAACGGGTCACGTCGCCTTCGGCGGGGCCGGAGATGATCAACGGCGTACGGGCCTCATCGATCAGGATGGAGTCGACCTCGTCGACGATGGCGTAATGGTGGCCGCGCTGCACGAGATCGGCTTTCTCCCAAGCCATGTTGTCGCGCAGGTAGTCGAAGCCGAACTCGTTGTTGGTGCCGTAGGTGATGTCCGCGTTGTACTGCTTGCGGCGCTCCGGCGGCTTCTGTTCGGTGATGATGCAGCCGACGTTCATGCCCAGGAAGCGGTAGATGCGGCCCATAAGCTCACTTTGGTAGCTGGCGAGGTAGTCGTTCACGGTGACCACGTGCACGCCCTTGCCTTCGAGTGCGTTGAGGTAGCTCGGCAGTGTGGCGACCAGGGTCTTGCCTTCACCGGTCTTCATCTCGGCGATATTACCCCAGTGCAGGGCCGCGCCGCCCATGAGCTGCACGTCGAAGTGACGCTGTCCGAGGGTGCGCTTGGAGACTTCTCGCACGGTGGCGAACGCCTCGGGCATGATCTCGTCCAAGCTCTTGCCATTATCGATCTGCTGTTTGAATTTCGGGGTCTGAGCCTTGAGCTCGTCGTCCGACAGGGCGGAGATCTCGTCCTCCAAGGCGTTCACTGCCTTGGCCACGTTCTCGAGCTTCTTGATCTGACGGCCTTCGCCCATGCGCAGGGCTTTGTCAATGATATCGACCACTGGGTTCTCCCTTGATTGGTTTCGGTGGTTCCGCATATCAGGATACCGCCACGTGGCAAGAACCACGCATTTTTTCGACCAGATTACGAAAAAGCCGCCTCCCGTTGGCGGGAAGCGGCTTATCTCGATTGCCTGCTATTCGACTGTTGCCTTATCGGGCTTCAGCGTCAGGCTTCGGCCTTCTTGACGTTTTCAGGAGTGTCGATCTCGAAAACGCCGTAGCTCCAACCGTGACGGTGATAGACCACGGACGGACGACCGGTGTCCTTGTTGACGAACAGGAAGAAGTCGTGCCCAATGAGCTCCATCTCGTACAGCGCCTCGTCGATGCTCATCGGCTCGGCGATGTGCAGCTTGCGGCGGATGACGATTGGCGTATCCCCAACCTGGACTTCCACGGATTCGCCAGGGCCAAGATCGGAGGCGACAGCGGCAGCCGGGCTGTTGTTCGGTTCTTCATCGGCCTCCTCGACCTCCGGCTCCGGAGCGGCGGCACCCAGATCGACCGGCACCGGGTTGGTGTATCCACGACGATGATCCTTGCGGCGATCGCGGGTACGACGCAGGCGAAGCGTCAGCTTGTCGAGCGCCATGTCCAATGCGCTGAACTCATCCGTGCTGGAGGCTTCGGCGCGAACCACGGTACGACCCGCGATAACGGTGATTTCCACGCGCTTGGCGGTGTCTGCCTGACGCGGGTTGCCCTCATGGGTCAGCACGATCTGCGCGCGCTGTGCATCCGGGGCGATTGCGGTCACACGATTCATCTTGGACTCGACAACATCACGGAACCTCTGCTTGATCTGTGTGTGACGTCCGGTAACGACGATTTCCATGTTGACCTCCTAGTGACTCAAGCGGTTTCACCCGCTATATGTGGGTCCAAACGGCAACATCACCGCTTGGATACGTTTCATTGTAGACGAACAATGCGTAAACAATCGGCAACGCGCCCGACTGCTCGCTCAAAGCAATATGTTTGTTTCCACAAACCTTCGTGGAACAATCCGCTCTATAAGCTGGACACTAAGCTGGACACAGCGCCATCGGCAAAACGGGAAAAGATGATATGAGACCCCTTATACCCCGGGTTCTGTCGTGCCGCGCGAATGCGCTGCACGGATGGCCATCCATCTCGACCTGACGTCGCCGCCAGGCTCTAGCAGCCTACCCGATGACACGGGCGAGCAGCCCTTACCGCCATCTGCTTGGCCTTGCTCCCGATGAGGCTTGCCATGCGGCCTGCTGTTACCAGCGGCCCGGTGGTCTCTTACACCGCCGTTTCACCCTTACCCGTCGAGGACGGGCGGTCTGTTCTCTGCTGCGCTATCTCTCAGGTCACCCTGGGCGGACGTTATCCGCCATCGTGCTCTATGGAGCCCGGAAGTTCCTCAGCCGATCCCAATGAAGATCACGGCCGCGGCCATCAAGAGGTCTCAAGCCTGCAATTATACATACGGCATGGAGAAGAACCACGGTCGCTTCGAGGAGCCAATCGACGGCAAACCTCTATCGCACTTCGGCAACAGCCATGCCGGCGACTCTCCCTATAGAGAGGACCACATGGAAATCAGCAGCTATCTCAACAGTTCTGCAGCAACTTCTCGAAGGATGGCCGGGTTGTGCCCTTTGCGTCCACCCGCGGCCCAGAAGCGACGCTGACGCACCTGCCGGTCGAGGCCTTGCGTCTTGCGCGCCACACTACGCCCCAATTCCCACGCCGCTTCCTCGAACACGCCGTTCTGTTCGGCCTCCTCGGTCACCTGCGACGCCAGCATGCGATCCACGCCTTTGCGGGCAAGTTCCATGGCTGCGCCGCGCCGCCCCATCATGCGGTTGGCGCAGATCCGGACCACCGATTCGGCGTACTCGCGGTCATCCAGCAGCCGCACTTCAATCAGCCGTGCTATCACCCGGTCTGCGACGTCTTCGGCATATCCTTTGCCGACGAGACGGTCTCGCAATGCCCCGGATGACCGGGGAGCGGCATCGAGCAGCCTCAACGCCGCCTCCCGGCATGCGTCCTCATCCTCATTCGGGGCATTCGGAGCCTGCGCATCAGCCGACGCCCCGCCGGCTGATGCGCTCCTGTGGCATCTTTCCGAAGCACCACCGAACAGTGAGTGTCGTAAACAATCCGGGGCCGATGACACGGCAGACGCCTCAGCTTCAGCTGTTCCTGCATTCCCTGGTACAGCATGTCCGAGGACGGCAGGATTGCGCTGAAGGAATTCAGCGGCATCGATCATCGCGCGTCAGACCTTCGCGGTGGCGTCTTTGGCCGCCGTCTGGGTAGGCTTCTCCACGGTCTTGTCCGACTTCTGCCTTGCGGCCGCCGCCTTGCTGTCCTTGGCTTCATCGGCGGCAGCAGCCTCACTTGCAGCAGCAGCAGCCGCGGCCTCCTCGTCCTCTGCGAACTGGTCGGATGGCGCGATAAGGCCGAACTGGGCCTTGACCTTGTTCTCGATCTCCTCGGTGATCGCCGGGTTGTCCTTGAGGAACTGCCGGACCTTCTCACGTCCTTGGCCGAGCTGGTCGCCCTCATAGGTGAACCATGAGCCGGACTTCTTGACCACGCCTACCTGCTGGGCCATGTCGATGACCGACCCTTCACGGGAGATGCCCTCGCCGTAGAGCATGTCGAATTCGGCGGACTTGAAGGGCGGGGCCATCTTGTTCTTGACCACCTTGACTCGGGTGCGGTTGCCCACGGCTTCGTCCCCGTTCTTGATGGTCTGGATACGGCGGATGTCCATGCGCACCGAAGCGTAGAACTTCAACGCCTTGCCGCCGGTGGTGGTCTCGGGGTTGCCGAAGAACACGCCAATCTTCTCGCGCAGCTGGTTGATGAAGATGGCGGTGGTCCCCGCCTGGGACAGCGCGCCGGTCATCTTGCGCAACGCCTGGCTCATGAGCCTGGCCTGCAGGCCGACATGGCTGTCTCCCATATCGCCGTCGATCTCGGCCTTCGGCACCAATGCCGCCACCGAATCGATGACGATCACATCGAGCGCACCCGAACGAATGAGCATGTCGGCGATCTCCAACGCCTGCTCGCCGTTGTCCGGCTGGGAGACGATCAGCGAATCGGTGTCCACGCCCAGCTTGCGCGCATAGGAAGGGTCAAGCGCGTGCTCGGCGTCGATGTACGCGGCCACACCGCCCTTCTTCTGGGCGTTGGCGACCACATGCAATGCCAATGTGGTCTTGCCGGAGGATTCGGGACCGTAGATCTCCACGATGCGCCCCTTGGGCAATCCACCGATGCCCAGCGCCATATCAAGCGCCAGCGAACCGGTGGGAATCACCTCGACATTCTGTTCCGGCCTGTCCCCCAGACGCATCGCCGAACCTTTGCCGAAGCTCTTCTCGACCTGCGCCAACGCGGCGTCAAGCGCGGCCTTGCGCTTGGGATCGAGCTCGTGTTCGGCAGCACCGGTTGGTTGCGGCGCCGACTTGGTCTCCTGTGCCATGATCTTCTCCTTATCGAAGTCGTAAGCGGTTGGTCACTCCCACCGTATGCAAGAGCAACCTCATGCGGCAAGCCTGACTGACCTCTGTGGTTCCAGCTTCGTGACCCATGCCGCCCCTCAGAGCGACAGCCCTACTGCCGTAAGGCGTTACTTCAGGTCAGTGCCGCCATGCACACGGTTGTGGCTTCATCTCACTGTGGATAACTATAGAGCAACATACGAACATCTGTTCGAATTCTTGTGCGACACGCCGAAAACACGCCTCATGCGGCCGGCATCGGTGGAGCATTGTGGTCGTGCCCCCAGCGCCTCGAATCAGGAACTTCCATCTGATCGCATAGCACGTTCCACACCACCCGCGGTTCTTCCCCCGCGTCGAGCGCCTCAAGCACCGTCATATTCGCCAATTTGGGCATGCGCTGATCGCGGGCCAGCGAGCGGCCATAGCTGCGGCCGAACACCTCTTCGAGCAATTCCCAGAATTCACGTTCACGCATACCCGAAAGTGTGCCACGACCCGGCGAATATCCGGCAACATACAACAGGGCCTGTGACGAATACCATCGTCACAGGCCCCACAGCAGCCTCACAAATGATTACCGCTCATTGACCGAGTCAAGATAGTCGGCAACCATGCGCAGCATCTGTGCAGTGCTCACGCCAAGCGAATCGGCTATGGAGCTCAGCAGTTCGGAGCTGGCCTCCTTCTGTCCGCGCTCCACCTCGGAGAGGTAGCCGAGAGAGACGCCTGCCTTCTCGGACACCTCGCGCAACGTGCGACGGTCGCGTGTGCGCAAATCGCGGAGCACGTGACCGATAGCCTCACGCAGCGACACGTCATGCGCTTCGGATTCGGCAGCTACGTTCTGCACAGCCGCAGGGCGGGACTTGGCGTATCCGGCCTCCTCGTCCTGCCACATACGTTCGCGTGCTGCCGCACGTTCATCACGGGCCTTCTTCGCGGCCTGTGCCTTCAATACCTGCTGCTGCGCGAACATCACCGCGCGGCGCTGGGCCGGGGTGAGTTCCCGCATACGGGCAACGCCCGGCTGCACTCGCATCGGGTTCTTGACGGCAACATCCATCTGCCCATCCGCCCGCGTCATCGTTTCCATCGCCTTAGCCCCCTTCCAGGCCTGTTCAGTGTTTCCATACAGTTCAACACCATGCACCACGGGTTTTATTCCTGAAAAGTTGCTGTAAATAGACTCAGGTTTTGCTTAAGGCGTGTATCGCATCGGTCATTCGCCGGTGAAACGGCCACCGAAACCGCAACCTAGTATCCCGCATCACTAATTCGTTGAATATATGAGGCTCCCCTTGTCAGGGGAGCTGGCCCGCGAAGCGGGACTGAGGGGTAGTGAATTAATCAACGAACTTATGGCGCAGGATACTAGCCCAGACCGATGCACCGAATCATTCCCGGAACAGGCAACCCAACTATCCGAGCCACGCACGAAGCCGCTCGAGCACATGCAGCACGGTGGCATGGCGGACATCCTCACGAGTGCCCGAAAGCCGCAATTCAACCGCCTCGACATGCTCGGCTCGATCCGCAGCAACGTCTCGCGGTATGCGGAACCCCACATATACCAATCCGGCCGGCTTGTCGCCATCAGGGCCGGGACCCGCCACACCGGTGGTGGATAGCCCGATGACACGGCCTGCATAGTCCGGCTGGTCATACAGCCTCGCCGTCGCCACCGCCATCTGGCGGGCCACTTCGGGGTGCACCGCCCCCTCGCGGTCGAGCAATGCCTTGTCAACGCCAAGGATGGATGCCTTGGCGTTGATGTCATAGGTCACCGCCGACCCCAGAAACACGCGGGATGCCCCAGGAATTCGCACGAAGGCGTCCGCGAGCAGACCACCGGTCAGCGATTCGGCGCAGGCGATTTTCACACCACGTGATTCACAGATCGCCAATACGGCTGCGGCAAGGTCATCGGCATTCATCGTTCAGCGCTTGTTCGGGGCCACGAAGGTGTTGTACAGGTACACGCCACCGGAGTACAGGCAAAGCACCAAAGCCACATAGATCACCGTGTAAGTCAGGAAGTAGTAGGCGGTGAGCCACAGCGGAGTGGTGGCACTGCCGTCCAGAGCCCACATCGGCAGCAACAGCATGGACAGGCCCACGCACTGGAACACGGTCTTGAGCTTGCCGGGCCATGCGGCGGCGATGACCTTGCCACCCGGACGCTCCATCACGAAGAAGCGCATCACGGTGATGCCGATCTCACGAATCAGGAACAGAATAGTGACCCACCAACCAAGTTCTCCGAACACGGAGCACACGATCATGGCACCGCAGGTCAGCAGCTTGTCCGCAATAGGGTCCATGAGCTTGCCCATTTCGGTGACCTGATTGTATTTGCGGGCCATCCAGCCGTCGATCTTGTCGGTGGACGCCGCGATGATGAACAACACCGCCGCAATCCAACGGAATGTCAGGTTGTCGGCGCCCCATTCACCGGCCAGAGCGTCCAGCACCAGAAAGATGATCACCAGCACGATGCGCGAATAGGTGACCAGGTTCGGCGCCGCGTTCCATCCGTCGAAGATGGAGGCCTTGGGTGTGCCCTGCTTGTCCATTGCTTCATTAGTCATAATGTTCACGTTACCCCCATACTTCTACGTTAGGTAAAGGGAAGCTGAAAGCTGCTCTGAAAAGCCGAGCCGTTACTCGCCGAGCTCGCCCTGGGCGGGCTCGGATGGCGTCAACGAGTTGGTCTCGCCGCGGATGAATGCGAGGACCTGCGGCAGGTCCTGGGGCTGCACGAGGACCTCACGGGCCTTGGAGCCTTCGGACGGGCCCACCACGCCACGGGTCTCGAGCAGGTCCATGAGACGGCCTGCCTTGGCGAAGCCCACGCGCAGCTTCCTCTGCAGCATCGAGGTGGAACCGAACTGGGAGGTGACCACGAGCTCGGCGGCCTGGAGCAGCACGTCCATATCGTCGCCGATCTCCTCATCCGGCTCCATGCCGTTCTTCTTCTCCGCCTCCTTGGCCATCTCCTCGATGTCCTCGCGGTATCTCGGCTTGCGCTGCGTGCGCACGAACTCCACTGCCTTGCGGATCTCCGATTCGGACACCCACGACCCCTGCACACGAATCGGCTTCGCGGAGCCCATCGGCAGGAACAGGGCGTCGCCCTGTCCGATCAACGTTTCGGCACCGACGGTATCGAGGATGACTCGCGAATCGGTCGCCGAAGACGTGGCGAACGCCAGACGCGAGGGGATGTTGGCCTTGATCAGGCCGGTCACCACGTCCACGGACGGGCGCTGTGTGGCGAGCACCAGATGCACGCCGGCGGCTCGCGCGAGCTGTGTGATGCGCTGGATGGAGCTTTCCACATCGTTCTTGGCCACCATCATGAGGTCGGCCATCTCGTCGACCACCACAAGGATGTACGGGTAGGGTGCCACCTTGCGTTTGGAGCCCAGCGGCGCATGCACCTTGCCGGCGCGCACGGCCTCGTTGAAATCCTTGACATGGCGGAAGCCGAAGTATTCCAGGTCGGAATAGCGTGAATCCATCTCCTTGACCACCCATTCCAGAGCCTGTGCGGCCTTCTTGGGGTCGGTGATGATCGGAGTCAGCAGATGCGGGATGCCGGCGTACGCGGACAGCTCGACACGCTTGGGGTCCACCATGATCAGGCGCACCTGCTCAGGCGTGGCACGCATGATGATGGACGTGAGCATCGAGTTGATGAAACTGGACTTGCCGGAACCGGTGGCGCCGGCCACCAGCAAATGCGGCATCTTGGTCAGGTCGGCGGTGACGAAGTGCCCCTCCACGTCCTTGCCGATACCGGTGAGCATCGGATTCGGGTCGCCCACCGCCTTGTCGGAGCGCAACACGTCGCCCAGATGCACGATTTCGCGGTCCTCGTTCGGGATTTCGATGCCGATAGCGGATTTGCCGGGAATCGGAGACAGGATACGCACATCCGAACTGGCCACCGCGTACGCGATGTTGCGCTGCAGATTGGTGACCTTCTCCACCTTGACGCCGGGACCGAGCTCGACCTCGTACTGGGTCACTGACGGGCCACGCAGGAAGCCCACCACCTTGGCATCCACGTTGAACTGTTCGAATGTGGAGGTCAGGGCCCGAATCACACGGTCATTAGCCGGAGTGCGCATGGCATGGGGCTGGCCTTTGGCGAGCAGGTTCAGGTCAGGCAACTGGTAGGGACGATTCGCGTCGTCATCGGTGCCGGTTTCGCCATCCGCAACCGCACCGGACTGTCCGACGCCGCTGCCATCCGCGTCGGCCCCGGCATAGGGAGCGGTCGCATTCGCGCCAGCGGCCGCGGCACCTGCAGCGACAACAGCCGCGGCTCCGGCAGCCTGCAAGGCACTGGGGGCCCAGGGGTCATTGTCCGCTGTGGTACCGGACGGCATCGCTGTAGTGCCGCCGGAACCGCCCGCAGTACCGGAACCGCCCGCGCTGGAAGGCATGGCCACTGTGCCGCTGCCGCTGGCGACCACCCGTGGCAGAACGGCGCCGGCCGCACCAGACAGGACGGGCACGGTGCCTGCAACAGTCGCGGCATCGGCCGCATCATCGGCGAACGGCGCGTTACCTGCCACATGAGGACGGCCATCATAGGAGGAGGACGCAACCGTGCGCCCTCCGTCATGTTCCCCGAGAATCTCACCGGTGGAGGGATCCACCACCGGTGTTTCGGCGGTGGCCCCATGCCGGCTCGCCGCCCGGTCGAAGGGGTCGTCGGCGGCATACCGGTCAAGCGTCTTGTCGCCCTCGTCTTTGGGCTTGCGACCGAAAAGCCGTGTGAAGAAACCAGGCTTGGACGGGGATGGGTTTTCCCCTTCTTCTTCGTCGTCGCCGTCATGGGTCGGCACGCCATCCGCGAACGCCAGCGTAGTGTCGCCGACACGCACCTCATTGGGGAACTGGCTGCGCTCATCGTCGCCGTCATTCGAATCCTGGCCCTTGGGAGCATAGGGCTTGCGCTGGATGAACGCCATCAGCTTGCGCGCATCCTCCGGCAGATCGGTGACGTGGGTGCCGGTGATCATCATGACGGAGAACAGACCGAACACCACGAACACCACGATGGCGAACGCGGAGGACAGCCCCCACGCCAGCGGCGAGCCCAAGAAGAACCCAAGCAGACCGCCGGCGGATTGCAGCACGGTGATATCGAAGCCGGGATGATTCGCGGCGAGGGCCACATCGATGATCGAGCAGATGGACCACATGAGCAACGCCCAACCGGTGATCACGCGGGGATTGCTGGAACCATAACCAGAGTTGCGCATCAGACGGATGGCCACAGCGGCCAGCAGCACCGGCAGCACGATGCTCATCACACCGAGCACGCCGGAGGCCAAGGCATGAAGGAACCGACCGAACGGCCCATTGACGCGGAACCATTCTGAAGCGCAGAAGAGGATGGCGAGAACGAGCAGCATGAAGCACAACCCGTCACGCCGATATGCCGGGTCGTATTCCCCCACACCGGCGATGGCGCGGACACCCGAGCCCAGCGCACGCGGGATGGCGAGCAGGAGCTTATGCCATAGCGGTTCAGGCTCCGCATCGAGTTCCGGCTGGACTGCGGTCTCCCCGTCATGCGTCGAGGTGTTGCCACCGCCACGGGTCTTGCGGGATTGTGTGCTATTGGAGGATGCTGTACGTGCCATATCGCGTCTGATTCTACATGTACGGGGGTTCATGTCGCCGTATGACATGTTTCATGGCTTATCATGGGTTCCATGACACCCGCAGAGCGTGCGAGCGCAGTCGCATTTGCACTCAGGAACTGCGCACTGGAGGCGATGACGCCGGGCGAAGCGACGATGCGCGCCGCAGCCGCCTATGAGCAGGGCGTCCAGGATGTGAGCCATCTCATCGACGTGGCCGACGAGCAGACGGCCATGCGCCTGAACATCCTTGGGCCGAATGGCGAGAACCGTCTGTCAGACGGCAGCCTTGACGATCATGCCGCGAACCGTGCCGACGCGGTCTTTGCGCGCACGGTGCTGCTGGCGGAACGGCGTTGGAATCCCTCCGGCGATCTGGATGAGCTTGTGGCGATCCACCGCGGCCTGTTCGAGGGAGTGTTCGATGACGCCGGGAAACTGCGTACATCGAACACCACGCGCGAGATCACCAACGACCGCGCCCGCGCCAACAATCCCGAGGCCTTTTTCCCTGCCGGGCTCATAGAGACCGGAGCGCACAACATCGCGATGGAACTGGCGGACAACCGCAATCTGCATGCCCTGGACAGGGAAGTGTTCGTCCAAAAGTTCTCGGTCATATACGACGAGCTGGGCTATCTGCATCCGTTCCGCGGAGGCAACGCGATGGTACTGCGCATCTTCGGCTCCCGTCTCGCGCATGACGCGGGATGGGATCTCGACTGGGGCATGGTGACACGCGACATATATCGCACGGCCAAGCATACGGCGTATCGTGGGGATATCTCCGCATTCGAGCGCATGTTCGAGGCGATGCTGCGTCCAGCGAATCCGACGCGCGTGTTTCTGATTGCCGGTTGGGACCAGGGTCCTGCGCACTGAATACATGCGGCCTTACGGCTGCGATCTTTCCCTCAGTCAGCTTCGCTGACAGCACCCTCGTCAGAGGGAGCCAGAGCAGGGAGCCAGAGTGTGGTGTTTCAGGCGGCGGCGATGTCCCCAAGATGGTGTTGCACATAGGCATCAGCCTGAGCATCGATGGGATCGTAATCGCCAGCATCGGCATGGGCGATGATGGCCATCGCGTTGTCGACAAGCTTCGGATTCAACGCCTGAAGCCAATGGATGCGTGGATCACGGCCGAACCAGCCCATCTGTTTGCGTGCAAGACGCTTGGTCTTCTGGGCAATGTCGGCGAAGGCGTCGTATTCGTCCCAGATGCCGTCCAACAGGTCGATGATCTGCTGATAGCCGAGCGCACGCACGGCGGTGGCACCAAGATGCGGGCGTAGGCGCCGCACCTCCTCCACGAAACCGTTGGTCATCATCTGCTTGGTTCTCAGATCGATGCGCCGATCCAGTTCCTCACGGCTCAGGTCCAAACCGATCTGCACCGATGGGATGACATACCGATACCGCGGAAGACTCGCCGAGTATGGTTGTCCTGTAAGCTCGATGACCTCCAACGCCCGTATGGTGCGACGGGGGTTATGCGGGTCCATTCGCGCAGCGGCCTCAGGATCCTTGGCTTTGAGTTCGTCGAACAACGCGCCTGAGCCCTCGGTCTTCTCCCTCTCCTCATATTTCCTGCGCACGTCGGGGTCGGTGCCGGGGAAGGTGATGTCATCGATGGCCGCCCGCGCATACAATCCCGACCCGCCGACGAGAATCGGCCTGACGCCACGCGATTGCAAGTCGGCGATGGCTTCGCGGGCGAGCTGTTGGAAACGGGCCACGCTCATCGACTCTTCGGGATCAATGATGTCGATAAGATGATGCGGCACCGCAGCCTGCTCTTCGGCGGTCGGCTTGGCGGTGCCGATATCCATGCCGCGATACATCTGATAGGCATCCGCGTTGACGATCTCGGCCCGTTCGCCTTGCGCCGCCAGTCGTTGGGCGATGGCGATGCCGAGACCTGTTTTGCCCGAAGCGGTCGGGCCGACGATACTGACCACTCGCGGCGTGATGTGTGTTTCTTCCTGCACAGTCTCTCTCCCTAAACCAGCTCTGCGTCCAATCCCTGATCACAGGAACCTTGGTTGCACCCTGATGTCGAAGCAATCATAGAGATCGCAGAGCGCCGGACGTATGTCTTCAGTGGCGAACGGAATAGGTCTGTCCCGCGGCGGAATCGGGGTCCGCCAGCAGATTGTGCCGTCCGGCGTGGGTCACGGTCACCGTCACGAAATCGCCGATCTCCGGCACCGGCTGTCCCTCCGGCACGCCGATATGCACCAGCACCCCGGTTCTCTCGCGCCCGGTGACACGATGCGTGTCATTGTCCTTTTTCCCGAGTTTGCCGGTGATCATCACCTCGACGTCGCGCCCCACGAAGCTTTCCATGTTTTCCTGGGTGATCTCCTCCTGCAAGGCCACCAGACGGTCGAAGCGCTCCTGCACCACGTCACGGGGGATCTGAGGCATGGAGGCCGCCGGCGTGCCGGGTCTCGGCGAGTAGATGAACATGAATGCGGTGGAGAACCGTGCCTTACGCACCACGTCCAACGTGGCTTGGAAATCCTCCTCGGTCTCGCCGGGGAAGCCGACGATGATGTCGGTGGAGATCTGCGCGTCCGGCATGGCGGCGCGGATACGGCCGAGGATGTCGAGGAACTTGGCGGAACGATACGACCGGCGCATCGCGCGCAGGATGCGGTCCGACCCCGATTGCAGGGGGAAATGCAGCTGGTGCATCACGTTCGGGGTCTCGGCCATCGCGGCGATCACATCATCGGTGAACGCCGCCGGATGGGGCGAAGTGAACCTCACGCGCTCCAGCCCCTCGATGTCACCGCAGGCGCGCAGCAGTTTGCTGAAGGCATAACGGTCGCCGATGCCGTAGCCATAGGAGTTCACGTTCTGCCCAAGCAGCGTCACCTCTTTGGCCCCATTGGCCACGCACCGGCGGATTTCCGCGAGCACATCGCCAGGGCGACGGTCCTTCTCCTTGCCGCGGGTGGTGGGCACTATGCAGAAGGTGCACGTGTTGTTGCAGCCCACGGAAATCGCCACCCAAGAGCTGACGCGGGATGCGCGGGCGGCTGGCAGGTCGCTCGGGAATTCCTCGAGCTTGTCGCTGACCCGCACCTGGGGCTTGTCGGTGATGCGGTTCTGCTCCAGCAGTCTGGGCAGATCCTCGATGTTCTTGGTGCCGAACACGGCGGCTACCCACGGCTTCCGCTTCGCGATCGTCTCGCGGTCGAGCTGGGCCATGCATCCACCCACGGCGATCTGCAGGTTCGGCCGCTGCATCTTGATGCGGTTGAACAGGCCGATCGTGCCGTACATGCGTTCGGCGGCGTTCTCCCGCACCGCGCAGGTGTTGAGCACGATCACGTCGAAATCATGGGAATCGATCTGTTCCTGGGTGGCCGGCACATATCCATTGGCCTCAAGCACGCCGGCGATGCGTTCGGAATCGTGCACATTCATCTGGCATCCGAGCGTATGGATATGGAATACGCCCTTGCCGCGCTCCCCTGCTGCGATTTCCGCACCGTCAGCCTCAATCGAGGCGCGCTCCGCCTCGGTCATCATGTCTTCATTCATAAGGTGCGATTCTATCCAGTGGGTTCGTCATGGAGACAAACACTCGACAACTGCGTGGCATGCCCACATCCTGCGGCATCGAAGCCGCCCGCCCCGGACAGGATCGGACAGCATAGGGCAGCATCAGACAGGATCCTGTCCGGTATTGGATACATAGACGAATACGGGAGACTTGTGGATGCCTGTGGGCCACGACCGGAAAAGCATGTGCGACTTGAGGAGATTGTGCGCCGGCATTCAGGCCACGACAAGCAGGAACGGTATATTGGTGGTCGTGATACTTGACCGTCATAACCGTCTCAACACCGCCGACCTGAACGCCCGTCTGAAGATGCTCGACCTGCCCGGAGGCAGCTTCGACGCCGATCAGATCACCGAATTCATCGACCTGATGCAGGTCTACGAGGGAGCGATGTATGAGATCAGCACCAAACTGGAGATTCTCGACGACGAATTCCAGGTGCGTTTCAGCCATGATCCGATTCACCACATGGAGCGCCGCCTGAAATCGGTGAACTCCATCATCGGCAAGCTGGAGCGCAAAGGGCTGCCCGTCAGCGTCAACGCCATCAAGGACAACCTGTTCGATGTGGCGGGCATCCGCGTGATCTGCAATTACCGAGATGACGTCTATTCCGTATCCAACTATCTGTCTTCGCAGTCCGACATCCAGGTGCTCCGCGTCAAGGACTATATCAAGAAACCCAAGCAGAACGGATACCGTTCGCTGCACGTGATCTACGCGGTGCCGGTGTTCCTTTCCTCGGGCGCGCATTACACGCCCGTGGAGGTGCAGTTCCGCACCATCGCCATGGATTATTGGGCGTCACTGGAGCATGCGCTCCGATACAAGACCGACCTGCCGGACACCAAGCTCAACGAGCATTCGCAGACGTTGCTGGACTGCTCGCGCAGCCTGCAGAACATCGAGGTGCAGATGCAGAACATCCATCGCGACATCAATGGCGCGCCTCAGGTGGGCGAAGCACCGAAGACCTCGGATTGATGCGCAGGCAGGATGGCGTGGACAGTGGCGTGGACATAGGACATCATGAAGCGACTCCGGCCGACCAGATACAGCACTTCCACCGCCGAAACCGCACTCAGGAATCGCTTCCGTCACGGAACTTCGGGAGTTTGGCGGGGGCTTGGGCCAGCAGCGTGCCGAAGAAGATCAGCGCGCAACCGAGGTAGCCGCGCGGGGTCATGACCTCGCCGAGGAAGATCGCACCACCAACGGCCGAGAAGAACGATTCGAGGCTCATCAGCAGGCTCGCCCGCGTGGGCGGCACCCACTGCTGCCCCACCGCCTGCAAGGTGTAGGCAATGCCCACCGATCCAATGCCGGCATACAGAATCGGCAGCCAGGAATGCGCCGCCCCGACCCAATCCACCGAGCCTTCGATCATCGAGCCAATCCAGCTCAGGACCGCAGTGGTGCAAAACTGGCCGAACGACAGGACAATGGCGTTCACCTTGGAGCCTAGCGTGTCGATGATGAGGATATGGGCCGCGAACAGCACGGCAGTGAACAGCAACAGGATGTCCGCAAAGCCTATGGAGCCGAACCCGTCGGTGACGCACAGCAGGTAGAAGCCCACGACTGCAAACGCCACGGCCGCGCCGACCAGAATGCCGATACGACGGCGGAGGAACACGAAAGCCAGCAGCGGCACCATCACGATGTACAGGGCGGTGAGGAATCCGGCCCGACCGGCCGATTTGCCGTAGAGGATGCCGTATTGCTGCAGGGTGCTCGCGGTGAACAGCACCACTCCGCACAGCACGGAAACCACGATTGGATTGGCGAGCCATGCCGCCCAGAACGGCACGGCGTGCGTGCCATGCGCGGATGCGTCTTCTAACGTATCCGGCGACACTGAAACAGGTCGCCCGGAGTCAGCATCCGCAGAGCCTCCGATCTCGACGCTGTCGGCTCCGGCAACCCCCGCAGCAGTCGTTGCATCATCCACGGCGGCGACGGACGATCCCACACGCCCCCGCCAGCGCTGCCAAATCAGAATCGGCACAAGAGAGAGCGCGCCCAACGTGAATCGACTGGCGTTGAAGAACAGCGGCGACATGGAATCCATGCCCTGTACCTGCGCCACGAACGCGAAACCCCAGATCAGCGCGGTCAACAACAGGCAGAACATACCCATAAGCTCTTGTCTTCTCATGGGGCACCAACCTAACTCGCGTTTGTGTCGGGCATGAAAAAGCCCGGCCACATTGTGGTCGGGCTTGCTGTACCGCACTGTGGGTTGAGATGCCCACCTCATCGCACTGGGGGTTGAGAAGTGAGCCTCACAGGATGGCGTCAGTCGCGGTTGCCGAGCAACTGGAGGATGTAGAGGAACATGTTCACGAAGTCGAGGTACAGGTTCAACGCGCACAGGATGGAGATCTTCTTGACCATCTCCGGCCCCTGCGCCTCGTATGCAGGAACATGAGCACGACCTGCGAGATGATGAGCACGATGAGGCCGACCATGAGAATCGGACCGGCCTTGAGCATATTGATCTTGGTGGTCATGCCGAACATGGTGAGGGCGAAGAAGAACGCGGCGGTGATACCGAGCGCCAGGCCGATGGAGCCGAGGTCATAGACCATGAAGATGGAGCTCAGCGTGAATCCCATCAGTGCCGCGTACACGTAGAACATGACACGGGCGGTGGAGGACTTCATCTTGGTCACGCGCATGCCGAGCACCACGGCGAGTGCGACCTGTGCCACGCACAGGCCGATGAGACCGATCATGCCGGTGGCCATGAGGAAGCTGTAATAGGCGCCGGTGACCTGTCCGGCCACAGCCACGATGGCGGTGACGATCAGGCCGATGGTCATCTCGCCATAGACCTTGCTGACGGAAACGCGTCGCGCCTCTTCGACGTTGTAGGTCATCGTGGTGTTGATGGCGGCCGCGCCTGCGCCGGCACCTTGCGGCTGCGCGTACTGGTACTGCTGCTGGACGTTCTGATAGTTCATGCCGAACTGGTGTCCGCCCTGGGGAGCGCCGTAGTTCTGTCCGTATCCTGCCTGCTGGCCGTATCCGCCCTGCATGTACTGCTGTCCATATCCTGCCTGCTGGGCGGCGTTGTAGTCGGGGGTATTGTATTGCGGGTTGTACTGCCCGTTGTTCTGGGGCTGCTGACCGAATGTCATATTCGCTCCTTCATCTGTTGTTCCAGAACCAATCCTAGCCGAACAAACCTGAACGTTCCATGAAATCCCTCGTCTTAGGGCGAAACGTCGCTGTTGTCCGCCGCAGGCCGCGCAGCAGCACCAATCCCGCCTTCCGAAAGCGGATGGCGGGATTGGCGTAACGCCCCATCGCGAAAGAGATCGGTCATTCATTGAGATGCTGGATGGCGTAATCCGCTTCCTCGGCGGTGAATTTCTCCCCGTTCTCGCTGGTGAGCTGGTCTCGAATAGCCTCAGGCGACATGGACATGGTCTCCTGATAGTTCTTCGCCTTGGCCAGCGCATTCGCGTTCCAGTCCGCCTTGACGTTGTCGACGGCATATTGGGCGGCCTCGGCGGAGAACTTCTCACCGTATTCGCTGGTGAGCTGATCGTAGATGCCCTGCTTGGACATATGCATGACGGTCGCGTACGATTCCGCCTTCTTCAACGCGGATCGGTATTCGGCAGGCACGTCGGACTTCTGATCGGCACCGCCATTGTCGGCACTGTCGGTACCGGTGGAACCGGTATTTGTGGAGTCCTTGTCCGAACCAGCGTTATTGGTCGCGTTCTGGCTGGAGCTGCTCTGCGAGGACTGCGTCCCCGTCTGCCCAGATGCCCCTCCCATTTGACTGCCGATGGCCGCAATCACCACGATAATGACAAGCCAGAACCACCAACGTTTCCAGATTGGCTTTTTCGTTTTGGTTCCGGATGCCGATTGAGCCTCGTCTTGATGTGCCATGACGCTCTCCTTTCCTCGACTGCACCATTGCGGCGCAATGTCTTCCCGTTGATTGAATCGTTTTCGACGTTACCGTTCGACGGTCGCCGAAGGTAGTGGACGAATGGTCAGAGTCCTCTGCCCGGTCGGGCAATTTGCCGGGCATGGTTCCGCCCTGGCGTCCAGTGGCGGCAGGCTGGGACAGGCCATACAGTGGTATCCATGACTGATCGAAACGTTGCAGGTACGCAGCCGGAAAGAAAAGTACGCCACCGGATTTCGCCAAGTCGAAGAACAACGACTACGTCCAGACCTCAACCGGATGAGGTGCCTGTGATCACTAAGCGATGGTGCTCGGCGACCATGGTGCCATTGGCCAGTTTCATGTGTCTGTCGCAGACCTCGTTCTTTTCGAGGAATTTCGATCAGGATTCCGTCGGGTTCGTGCTGGTCGTCATATGTGTATTGGTCGCATTGCCGTCCGGTTTTCTGCTGCTGGCGCGCAACGAGTATCCGGAAGCGACATTCTGGATCTCCTGCATACTGGTCGTGGTGTTCCCGTTCGACTCATTGATCGCCTTGATGGCGATGACATCGTTGCTGGCCCGTAGATCCGACCGACACACGACCATACGGGCCGTCGCTGCGGGCACCATAGTAACGCTGATCAGCCAGTTGCGGGACGCCTTCCAACAACCTGACGCATCCATATGGCACTTGTTCTTCGCCGAACCGGATACCGGCGGCGATTCAGGTGAGCCGATTGTCATGATGGTGGAGGAACCGACCGTGGTGATCAGCGCGGCGGTGGCCTCTCTGATTTTCGTGGCCATCGCTGTGCTCATCGGCCTGCATATCCGGTCGCGCGCCAGCCTGCGCACGGCGAACGCGATGGCCGATGCAGCCACCACCCAAGCGGCGACATTGCAAAGCGACCTTCACAACCAGCAACTCGCCGACGCGATCGCCGCCGAAGCCCATGACACGCTTGCCCATTCGCTGTCCCTGATGGCGTTGAACGCCAGTGCACTCAAGGCGGAGGCTGACAGACTCGGAGACACGCCTGAGGCGAAGGCCTTGGCGGACAAGGCCGAAGACATTCGCCGCCAGTCGGCTGGAGCGTTGGACGAGGCGCATGCAATCATCGACATGCTGCGTAATCCGCAACAGGCGTGGGAGCAGCTCGCCCCATCCGACAACACCGCTTTGACCTGTGAATCATTGGACGCGTTGATCACCGATACGCGCAATTCCGGCACCTCGCTCAACACGTGGATCGATATCCAGCAGCTGAGTGCATTGGATGAGGCCATCAGCAAGGCCGCCTACCGGGCGATCCAAGAAGGATTGACGAACGCGCGGCGGCACGCCCCCGGCATGCCGGTCTCCTTGGAGGTCTCCGTGGCTCCGCAGTCCGGCGTGCACATCCATATCAGCAATCCGATGCCCGATACCGCTACCGATACCGCTACCGACAAAGCCGCTCACCGAGCAGGTCATGGCGCAGGGCTGCCCGGTCTTGCGGCCCGCGTGCATGCGGCAGGCGGACAATGCCGGTATGGCGTGGACGATCGCCACCTGTTCCACGTGGACGTGCAGTTGCCGTGGCGCAGCTAAGATGTCTTCTGTGAGCGAGAAGAACGGCAGTACCATATCCGCCGCACAGTCGGTGCCGGACGATGGCGCGCAGACTGATGCCGAAAGCATCGGGACAAGGCCGATCAGGGTCAGCATCATCGACGACGACCCGATGATCTGCCAAGCGATGAGTCTGATTCTGAACGATTATTCCCACGGGCGAATCGTGGTGGCTTCCTCATCCACCGATGGTGAGACGTGCGTGCGCCGAGCCGCGCTCGAACATCCGGATGTGGTGCTGATGGACATTGCCATGCCCGGAGTGGACGGCATCGAGGCGACCCGCCAACTGCGAGCGCTCTCCCCTGCTCCGCATGTGCTGATTCTGACTTCGCTGAGTCCCTCCGGCACCGTCGAACGTGCAGTGGAGGCGGGTGCCGAAGGATTCGTATCGAAGACCGACGCCCCGGACTGCATCATCCGCCGCATCATCGGCGTATGCACAGGCGAGCCCCAATTCAATGCGGTCAGCCAAAAACAGCTGATCGACGGCTTGAGCAAGTCGCGTCCCCAATCGCGCAGGGACGAGGCGCGGGCATTGCTCGATGCATTGCCCGACCGCGAGCGCGAGGCCGTGATGCTCGCGGCGGAAGGCTATACGAACGCCGAAATCGCCTCCCGGATGTTCATCTCGGAACGTACCGCCAAGGCGCATCTTTCCTCGGCCGCCGACAAGCTCGACATGGGCCGCGTGCAGATGGCCCGATTGGTGGAGCGCGCCGACCTGCCGGCACGATTGTAGGCTTTATATAGGCCGCGTCTCTTCGGCGGATTGCCTGAGTACGCTCCCGCTCCCGCACAATGGCCTCTCCCAGTCGGATTCCGCCGCAAACGCCGCACACGGTATCGCAGCACAGTGCAGTTCCGCCCCTGGGCATAAGGCATAATGAAACACATGCAAGAACTTGAGCATGAGACCGCAACGATTCGCCCTTTGCAGCGAGACGACCACCCCGCACTGATCGATCTGGTGCGACGCACTTGGTATGCCGACTTCAGCGAACGCATCGGCATGCTCGCGGCCGAGGCCGACTGGGAGAACTGTCTGGCCCGAACCACCAACGCCTATACCGCAGTGGTGGATGGCAAACCGGTCGCGCTGATTCTGGGCCGCATCGACTCACGTGAGACCCGGAACCGATGCAATACGCATGCCTGCAGGTATCTCCGTCTCCTGGGCGGGCTCATGCGCTCCCGTGAAGGCCTGCGTGCAGCCCATGAAATCGTGGGCATCCTCGCCTTGGATCGGATGCTGCGCAGTCGGGCTTCGCGATCCGGCCATGATTATGCCGCCGAAGTGGTGCTCTTCGCGCTCTCGCCTGAAGCCCAAGGCCATGGTCTGGGCAAGCGTATGTTCCGGAGGATGCTCGATGATTTCCGCAGGAGCGGCATGACGAAGTACTTCCTGTTCACGGACACCTCCTGCAATGTGGGCTTCTACGCCCATCATGGGCTCGAGCGGATAGCGTCCATCGATCTGGACGCATCCCGATACCATCATGACGACATGTCCTTCTATCTCTATGAGGGCGCGGTTCCCGAGCACGACTGACGCCACGAGACTGTACTTGCTACGGAGCGCTCCACAACACAAACCGCATCGCCGGCATACGCGCGGATACCGCCCCCGCGTTTGCCTGCTTGCGCTGGTAAGCTGAACTGCGGAACTGTTGCATGCGGATGCGAGTGCGGTATCCATCGGCACATGCATGCGAGCGGCTCCGGCAACCGACGGCGAAGGGGCGGACAGGGGGATCATATGGCCATCAACGCACGGGAACTGCCACTGGGAAAGGTGTTCACACCGGATTTCCGTTTCACGGTGCCCTCCTTCCAGCGGGCGTATATCTGGAAGTCCGAGAACATTCTCCAACTGGTCAGTGATCTGCATGACGCCTCGAAAACGCCGCAGACCCCGTATTTCCTCGGCTCATTAATCTTGGTCCGCCACGGTGACAACCGCTATGACGTCATCGACGGGCAGCAGCGGTTGGTATCCCTGTCCATCATCATCGCCGTGCTGCGCGATCTGGAACAGGACGCCGACCTGATGCACCAGCTCGACGCGCTGCTGGTGGAACCCGGCGACAAGCTGCGCGGCATCATCAGCGAGCCACGGCTCACATTGCGTGAACGCGACGCGTCATTCTTCCGGGAACACGTCCAAGAGGACAACCTCGAATCCGTGTTCGACATGGACAACGACGATCTGGCCACCGCCGCGCAACGCAATATGGTGACGAACATCCGGAATGTGTACGACGAGATATCCGCGTGGGGCATGTCCGCACGGCAGCAGTTCGCCCAATACCTCGTCAATCAGGTCACCTTGGTCATCGTCACGACCGACAACCTTGATGGCGCCCATCGCATCTTCGACGTGATGAACATGCGGGGATTGCCGCTCACGCCGTCCGACGTCTTCAAGGCACGAGCCACATCCGGGCTCAGTGACGCGGAGCTTGACGCCTATACCGAACGCTGGGACGACATCATCGACCCGATTAGCGACGATCCGCATGAGAGCGACGAGTTCTTTTCCTACCTATATCTCATCCTCGCCCATGAGCCGGATACCGGCAAGCTCATCGAGGATTTCCTCGACAATGTGCTCAGGCCCCATATCGACAACGGCACGGTGGCCTCGTTCATCAACACCGTGCTCGCCCCGTATGCGATGGCGTGGCGCATCATCTCCAAACCCAACGAGACGATACTGCCCGCCGAAATCCGGCATCGTCTCGAGGGACTGAACGACTACCGCAACCATGAGTGGAAGCCCGTAGCCATGTGGGCGCTGGTCAACTCGTATCGTCAGCTGGGCAATCCCGATTGCCCGCCGTTCACACAACGCGGCTCACGGAGTGTCAAGGCATCGACGTCGCTCGCCGCATTGGAGCCCCACGATGAACGCCGTCTGCAGGAGATCCTGTCGGCCCTTGAGCGCGTGACCGGAATCCGTACGCTGATCCGGACAGACATCACAGACAGACGCGGGTATGCGAACGCCGCCATCCGCGATCTCGACAAGGGATATCTGGTCGAACGGTGCAACGGTCTGAAAGTCCGCGACGACGACCAGGAGAATGCCGTGGTGCGTCTACAAGGGGAACTGCAATCAGACAATGCATTGGTTCGACTGCTGCTCATCCGCGCCAATGAGCAGAAAGCGCAATCTCACCTTGATAGGCCTCGCAAATGCAGTGCACTGCCTATCATGCCGGTGAATATTGAACATTCGAAATCGTTCAGTGACTGGTCACCCGAGCAGCATGACCATTGGCTGTATCGACTGGGCAATCTGGCACTGGTCCAAGGCACCGAGGAGCAGCTGGACAAGTTCGGCGAGTTCGCCGCACGCCGTGACCGCATGCTCATGCGCTCGGATTCACGCCGTTTCCCTTTGACCAATGAGCTGAAGGATTACAACGACTGCACGCCTTCGCTGCTTGAGAAGCGGCAGACGGAGACGGTTCGACTCATTGTGGATTATTGGGGCATCCGTTATGACCGCAACAACAACGATCTCACCGTGCAAGGCATCGATCAGCTTGCGCAGTCGCCGACGACGCACGCAGCACACAGTTCGAAACGTGTGACCATCCGTCAGGTGATTCAGGCCGGACTGTTGGTGCCCGGCGAACGATTGGTCTGGGAGCGACCTCGCAAAGGCGAACGCTGGTATGCCACGGTGACGGAGAACGGACGGTTCCGCTTGGATGACGGCTCGGAATACCCGACGCCCACTGCGGCAGCCCGTGCCGCTGCGGGAGGCCGTCGCAGCGGCGGGCTCGAAGTATGGAAGCGCACGTCCAATGGTCAGAAGCTCAGTGACATCTGGAAGCAGTGCCGTCTGCAGTCCCACTGATCCATATGACCCGTGAATGCAAGACGGTCGGAGACATGGCCCCGACCGTCTTGTTGCGCTACTTCATGAGGTTGCGCAGCACGTACTGGAGGATGCCGCCGTTACGGTAGTAGTCGGCCTCACCGGGGGTGTCGATGCGCACGACCGCATCGAACTCAGTCGTGGAGCCGTCCTTGTGCGTGGCGGTGACGTGCACGGTCTTCGGCGTCGTACCGGAGTTGAGCTTCTCCACGCCGGCGATGTCGTACGTCTCGGTGCCATCGAGCCCCAGCGACTTATAGGATTCGCCTTCAGGGAACTGCAGGGGTAGCACGCCCATGCCGATGAGGTTGGAGCGGTGGATGCGTTCGAAGCTCTCGGTGATGACGGCTTTGACGCCGAGCATCAGCGTGCCCTTGGCGGCCCAGTCGCGCGAGGAGCCGGTGCCGTATTCCTTGCCGGCCAGCACCACAAGCGGCGTGCCCGCTGCCTTGTAGTTCAGCGACGCGTCGAAGATCGTGGACGGCTTACCGGTCGTGAAGTCATAGGTGAAGCCGCCGGGCGTGACCTCCTCGCCCACAGAGGCGAGCAACTGGTTGCGAAGTCGGATGTTGCCGAACGTGCCGCGCACCATCACCTCGTGATTGCCTCGGCGGGAACCGTAAGAGTTGAAGTTCTTCGGGGCCACGCCGCGGTCGGTGAGGTATTTGCCGGCAGGGCTGGACGCCTTGAACGCACCGGCCGGGGAGATGTGGTCGGTGGTCACGGAGTCGCCGAGCAATGCGAGCACGCGGGCACCGTGGATGTCCTCAACCGGGTCCGGCACGGCCTTCATGCCGTCGAAGAACGTCTGCTTGCGCACATAGGTGGACTTCGGATCCCAGGCGAACAGCTCGCCTTCAGGCACGTCGAGGCCCTTCCAGCGGCGGTCGCCGTCGAACACGGAGGCGTAGTCCTTGAGGAACATCTCACGGCTGACCGTGCCGTTCACCACGGCGGCCACCTCTTCGTTGGTCGGCCAGATGTCCTTGAGATAGACGTCATTGCCGTCCTTGTCAACGCCGAGCGGCTGGGTCTCGAAGTCGAAGTCCATCGTGCCGGCGAGCGCGTAGGCGATCACGAGCGGCGGCGAGGCGAGGTAGTTCATCTTGACGTCCGGGCTGATGCGTCCCTCGAAGTTGCGGTTGCCCGAGAGCACTGCGGTGACGGTCAGGTCGTTGGCGTTGATGGCCTCAGAGATCTCGGGCAGCAGCGGTCCGGAGTTACCGATGCAGGTGGCGCAGCCGAAACCGACGAGCTCGTAGCCGAGCGCGTCGAGGTCGTCCTGCAGTCCGGCGGCCTTGAGGTAGTCGGCCACCACCTGGGAGCCGGGGGCGAGCGAGGTCTTGACCCACGGCTTGGGCTTGAGTCCCAGCGCGTGCGCGTTGCGGGCAATCAGGCCGGCGGCCACCATGACGGACGGGTTGGAAGTGTTGGTGCAGGAGGTGATCGAGGCGATGGCCACGTCGCCGTTGGTGATGTCGAAATCGCCGCGGAAGTCGGTGGAGACGGCGATCGGCTCGTGGGCGGTCTTCTCGGTCTCGTACGCGGGCAGCGTGTCCTCGAACGTGGACTTGGCCGTGGCGAGCGTGATGCGGTCCTGCGGACGCTTCGGGCCGGCGATGGACGGCACCACGGTGCCGAGGTCCAGCTCCATGTATTCGGAGTACTTCGGTTCGACGTAGTCCGGATCGTTGGCGTCGCCCCACAGCTTGTTGGCCTTGGCGTACGCCTCGACGAGCGCGACCTGCTCGTCCGAGCGGCCGGTCAGGCGCAGGTAGTCGAGCGTGACGTCGTCAATCGGGAAGATGCCACAGGTGGAGCCGAACTCCGGGCTCATGTTGCCGATGGTGGCGCGGTTCGCCAGCGGCACGGAAGCGATGCCCTCGCCGTAGAACTCCACGAACTTGCCAACCACGCCGTGCTTGCGCAGCATGTCGGTGATGGTCAGCACCACATCGGTGGCGGTGACGCCCTCGGGGATGGAGCCGGTGAGCTTGAAGCCCACGACGCGCGGCACGAGCATGGAGATGGGCTGGCCGAGCATGGCGGCCTCGGCCTCGATGCCGCCCACGCCCCAGCCGAGCACGCCGAGGCCGTTTTCGGTGGTGGTGTGCGAGTCGGTGCCGACGCAGGAGTCGAGGTAGGCGAGCTCACGGCCATCGTTCAGTCCGGATGCCTCGGCGGTCTTGGTCATGACGACCTTGGCCAGGTATTCGATGTTGACCTGGTGGATGATGCCGGTTCCCGGCGGTACGACGCGGAAGTTACGGAACGCCTGCTGCCCCCAACGCAGGAACTGGTAGCGTTCGCCGTTGCGCTGGTATTCGATGTCCATGTTCTGCTCGACCGCGTCGGCGATGCCGTACTTGTCGATCTGCACGGAGTGGTCGATGACCATGTCCGACTGGACCTGCGGGTTGATGACCTCCGGGTCGCCGCCGAGGTCCTTGACCGCGTCGCGCATGGTGGCGAGGTCCACGATGCACGGCACGCCGGTGAAGTCCTGCATGACCACGCGGCTCGGGGTGAACTGGATCTCGTGGCTGGGCTGCGCGTCGGGGTCCCAGTCGAGCAGGGCCTTGACGTGCTCGTCGGTGATGTTGGCGCCGTCGATGTTGCGCACGAGATTTTCGACCAGCACCTTCAGCGAGTACGGCAAGTGGTCGACGCCATCGAGATTGGCGATGTTGTAGTAATCGAAGTCCTTGCCGGCCGTGTGCAGGGTGGCCAGTTGGGCGTCACGTAAGGACATGCTTCCTCCGAATCATGAATCGGCTCTTGTCGCCGTAGATTATCCGCTTGTTATGGTACGGGTACGTTACTTTGCCTCTGGCGTGTCGGACTGAAACGTGAGACAATGCAGCGACTTTCTTTCAGCTGACTTCGGGGAGGGACTGGCGAAGGAGCCCAACTCCCCTCAGTCAGCTACGCTGACAGCTCCCCTCAGAGAGGGGAGCCGGCGATATACGGCACACTAGATATTGATTCCGCTTCGGCGTAGGAACCGGGCCAGAATGCTGCCGGCCTTCGGCACCAGCCATAGGCACAGCACGAAAATGACCGCTGCGCCGGCGAGGGCGATGAGCGTGGCGGTCAGCGTGGTGCCGGTGGGCAGGATGAGCGCGAAGAACCGCGCAACGAACGGGATGAACGTGCCGATGACGCCAGCGGTGGCGAAGAACGCCACCAGTCCGCCGCGCCAACTGTTGAGCGGACTTGCGACACGTGCGAGCACGAACACGCCCATCAGGAACAGGATGATGGCGCTGGTGGCGCGCAAGGCGGAGAGGTCATCGTCGTTGCCTGTGATGTTCCAGCCCATGACGCCGGGCAGGAACCAAGCGGCCAGCAGCACGGAAAGCGCCGTGGCCACACCGCCCGGGAGCGCGAACTTGATTACGCGCTTCAGGAATCCCGGGACGTAGCGTCGCGTGTTCGGCGCGAGCGCCAGGATGAACGCCGGCATGCCGATGGTGAGCGCACCGATGTAGGTGATGTGGCGGGGCAAGTACGGGTATGGGATTTGCGTCAGTACCACACCGAGCGAAATCAGCGCCGAATACACGGTTTTGACGAGGAACAGGCTGGCGACCCGTTCCATGTTGGCCATGACCTGACGTCCACGCGCCACGACGTCGGGCAGATGGGAGAATCTGGAATCCACCAACACCACTTGCGCCACGGCCTTGGTGGCGGGCGCCGCGTTGCCCATGGCGATGCCGAGATCGGCCTCTTTCAAGGCCAAGGCATCGTTGACGCCGTCGCCGGTCATCGCCACCACATGATGCTGCGTGTGCAGCGCCTGTACAATGGCCTTTTTCTGATCGGGCAGCACGCGCCCGAGCACGTCGACATGCTCCAGCACCCGGGCGAGCTCATGGATGTCGTCAGGCAATTCACGCGCGTCCAAGGCCACCGGCTCACGGTCGCCGGTGAGTCCGACCCGGCGTGCGATGGCACCAACCGTCACCGGATTGTCGCCGGAGATCACGCGGCATCGCACGCCTTGCTCACGGAACCATGCCAGCGTCCGCTCGGCATCGTCGCGAATCCGTTCGGAGCACAGCACCAGCGCGACGGGTTGCGCCTGCGGGTCAAGTCGTGGAGTATCGGCGCTGACGGCGCCAGCGGTCTCCCCCATTGGATTGTCGCCCATTGCATCGTGTCCCGCTGAACCATGACGCAGGCTTCCTTCAGAATTGCAGTCCGCAGAACGGGCGAGCAACAGCACCCGATCGCCGTCATCGGCATATTCGTTGACCTGCCGCAGTATGTCGGCGTTGTCGCCCTGCAATGCAGCCAATATGACTTCCGGAGCGCCCATGAACCACCGTTCGCCCCTCTCGTCCACCACTGAGCTCCACTTGCGGGCCGAGGAGAACGGAATACGCGCACGAACCGTTCCTGCGACGAACCCCTGCGCCGTCAGGCCAGCAAGCACCGCTTGCCCAGTGCCGTTGGGCTGCTCCTCATTGCAGCAGTCGTACAGCGCCTGTGCGACGGTCCGCTCGGCCGCGACGCCATGTCCGCCGACATCGGCCGCATCCTCCAGCATGATGAGCCGGTCGAAGGCGATGCCGCCATCGGTGATGGTGCCGGTCTTGTCAAGGTTCAACGCATCGACGCGGGCGAGCGTCTCCACGGATTCCAGTTCCTGCACCAGCGTGTTGTGCCGGGCGAGTCGCATCGCGGCCACCGCGAAATTCAGCGAAGTCAACAGCACGAGGCCTTCGGGGATCATGCCCACCACGCCCGCCACCGCCGACACCACGGCCCCACGCCATTCACCGGTCGTGAACGCATGGTTCCAGCCTCCGACCGTGCGGATCTGCGACCAGATGAGCAGCACGCACAGCGGCACCACCAGGAAGGTCATGAATTTCAGAATCGTATTGATGCCTTTGTTGAGATCGGATACGGTCTTCTTGTAGACCTTCGCCTGCGCGGTGAGCGTTGCCGCATAGGAGTGCGCTCCCACGGCGCTCACCCTGACCAGCGCCATGCCGGAGACCGCGGTGGCACCGGAGCAGATCTGCTCCCCCACCTTGTGCCGGACGGTCCGCGATTCACCGGTCAGCATGGATTCGTCCAGTTCCAGACCCCAAGTATGGATGATTCGTCCGTCGGCAGGCACCTGTTCACCAGATCGAATCCACAGCAGATCATCCATGACGATATCGCTATGGGATACCGCGACATCATTGCCACCACGGCGTACAAGCACATCGGACGCGACCAGAATGGAAAGCCTGTCCAGCGTGCGCTTCGCCTTGAGCTCGGTCACGATCCCGATGCCGGTGTTGATGATGATGACGAAGCCGAACACCGCGTCCTTCCATGATCCGGTGATCAGCACCAGTACCATGGCGGCGAAGATGATGCCGTTGAACAGTGTGAACACGTTGGCGCGCACGATGTCCTTCACCGAACGTGACGTGGAGTCCTTCATCGCGTTCGTCTGCCCGGCTTCGATGCGCTTGGCCACTTCCTCGGCGTTCAGGCCGGTCTCGTCGATTTCGGGCATTGCCGCGGCTGCTGTTGCACTCATGCCATCCAGCCTACCGTGCCGTATGGCGCAATGCGTTCAGGCTCGGGGATGATTCGGCGTGATGTCACATGGTGGTGACAGCGATAGAGCGCTCGTGCGGCTCGTCGCGAATGACCGCCAGCACCGCGTCGCCGATGCGCTCGGCATTGGCGTCACGGTCGTTGATGGTGAGCGTGGCCGCGTAAAGCAGATCATTGTCGGGCACAGCAACAGGATTGAGCAGGGCGACTGCGATGCCTGCCTCCCTGGCGTTGCCGAGTGTCTGCTCCCATGTATCACGGTTGGCATCGGTAATGGCGATGCCGCTGACGATGATGATGTCCACGGCACGGGCGACGTAATCGGCGACCGCATGCTGCGCAGTGATATCCGAATCGGCGGCATCGGTGCCGTCAGCATCAGTGCCGTCAGCACCTGCATCGGCAGCAGTATCGGAGGCAGCCGTACCAGCAGCATCGGAAGCATCGGAATCCAGCGAAGCATAGTACACACTGATGCCGTCGTCGGCCATGGCATCTATGGCGAGCTTGTCCGCGGCGGTATCCGTGGAGCCGACGAACCCGACTTCCGCATCCGATGTATGGATTGAATCATGGGCGACGGCGGGAGGATTGTCCTGCGTATCGCCCACCGCACGATTGACCGGCGTGCATGCGCCCAACGACAACACCAATGCGGTGCAGGACACAACCACCATAATCCGTCGTCTCATAGTGGGCATGATAGCCGCACCCCGGCGATAACGGTCCGGATGCGCATCAGCGGACGAACAGGGCCACCGTCTCGACATGATGCGTCATCGGGTATATGTCGAACGACCTGATGTCGCTGAGCTCATAACCTTCCGCAATCAGCGTGGCGGTATCTCGGGCCAATGATGTGGGGTCGCAGGCGATGTACACCACAGTGGGTGCCCCGGATGCCGCGATCTGACGGCAAACCTTGGCCCGGGCCCCGGCGCGTGGCGGGTCGAGTACCACCACATCCGGCTTGGCCAGATCTGCAGGCACATGAAGTAACGTATGCGAGACGTCACCCGTGCGAGCGTCCACATTGGTCAGTCCGGCAGCGCGGAGATTGCGCTGTGCGTTCTTGACAGCGACCGCCGCACCTTCAACGCTCAACATGCGGGTGCGTTCGCCGGTCATGGTGGCCAGCGGCAGGGCGAAGAGCCCCGATCCCGAATACAGATCCCAGATCACCGGTGCCGGCGCGCCTTGCAGCCGCCCGTTCACCAGATCGACGACATGCGCGCCAAGCGCGATCGGCGCCTGACGATGAATCTGCCAGAAGCCATTGGCATCCACCTGGTAGGTGAACGGACGGCCGTTGATGGTCACCCGTTCGGTCAGCAATTGCGAACCGGCACGCAGCTCTCCGTCAACAAGTACGGCATAATCATCGCCATTGCCATGATTTCCGGAGGATACGCCGGACTCCATGCCGTCCGCGCGCGGTTCGGGTACAGACAACCGAATCTGGCTTCCGGGTGCAAAGCCACCATCCCATACATGCTCGCGTTCGGCCACATCCAGGAGCGCCTGAGTGGCGAGCGGCATGGTGTCAAGGGCCACACGATTATGGGTGCCACGGCGACGCATGGACGGCCGTCCCTGTTCATCGGCGATCATCTCGATGCGTGTACGCCAGTGCAGACCCCCGAGTTCCTCATCGCCGGGCATGCGCTCGATGGGCACCGCCACATCGATGTGACCGAGGCGGCTCATCTGCTCCGAAACGGTGATGGCTTTCCATGTCAACTGTCCTTGCAGCGAGACGTGCACGAGATCGGCACCGCCCACTCCCCCGCCCATGGCCAATGGTCCGGCAAGCGGCCATGCAGGACTGACACGATCCTCGGACGCTTCGATCACCTCCACGACCTCGCCGGTCCAGAAACGGTCGTCGCGATCGTGCGGCTCGTCGAGCTCGACCCGGACGAGTTCGCCGGGCAGGGCGAAACGCACGAAGACCACACGCCCATCGATATGGGCTACGCAACGGCCTTGATCGGCGTATCGTTCGATGCGGACTTCAGCTTGCATCCTCGTTCTCATCCTTTCGCGCGGTCTTATGACGGTGCAGCGGCGTGGCGATGATGAGGTAGCTCACCCAGATGGCAAGCGCCCAGAACGGAATGCCCATCAGCAGCCTGGTCACGCCAAGCGCCGCGACATGATCGGTCACATACAACGGCACCTGTACGATCAGACGCAGTGCGAACACCGCCACCCATAGTCCGGTGATGATCGTATAGGCGCGTTTCAGCGCCTCATCGTTCATCCAATCCTGGAACCATGCCTTGAACCGTTCGGTGGGCATCTGCCGGATGAATTCCACAACCAGTCCCAAGCCGGGCACACGAACCATCAGCGAGACCGACAACAGTACCAGATAGATGGCATTGGTCAGAAAGCCGAACATATAGTAGTTGCGCGCCTCATGACTTTTCCATGCCCAGATCAGGCAAATGCCCACTGCCACAAGCCCGGACACCGCGCCCATCACCGACTGGCGCTGGCAGAGACGCACAATGACCTGCAGCACCGCCAGCACAGCAGACACCGCAATGGTGAGGTTCAGGTTGCTTGTAGCCACGAACAGGACGACGAACACCACACCGGGCAGCATCGACTCGATGACGCCGCGCGGACCGCCGATCGCCTCGATGACCGAAAAATCCTCGTCGCCATTGCCGGCATCCGCCAGCGCCGACAGGCCGGTACGTTTCTTATCTGTCAAGTCTCTTCCTCTATCCGTGGAGTTCCCACCGTGAGAGATTCACCGTGAAAGTCCTCGAAAACCAGCAGCTCCGATACACCGTATCCGGTGCCTTCTCTGCAGAAGAAGGCACCGGATACGCAGGCCGGCAGATCAGCGCACTTCGGAGAACATCGGACCACGGGACAGGGTGGTCTTGACCTCCGTGGTCTGGTCCTGGCTCAGCGGGCCCTTCGGCTTGTTGTCCGGAATGTCCTTGAAGTGCTCCTTGCCGCCTTCCTGCGCCTCCGCTTCGGCAGCGCCCTTGGCGGCACGGCGTTCTGCCGGGGCGACCGGCGGATGCATCGGGATGAGATCGCGCGGAGCCAACGGTTCCTCGCCACGCTCTACCACGATGTCAGCGAAGAACTTGTTCAGGGCCTCGGTCTCCGGGCTATCGGGATCGACGGCAGCCTTGCCGGAGAAGATGCCGCGAAGCATCCAACGCGGCCCGTCAACGCCGACGATACGGGTGTTGACGGTTTTGCCGCCCTTGACGCTGACCGGCAGCTTCAGTTCGGTGCCGAATACACCTTCGGCTTCGGATGCGTTCTTATTGGCCTCCAGCAGATCGGCGCGCACATCATCCCACAGTCCCATGGTCTTGGGCGCGGCGAACGCCTCGATCTCAAGGCTGGAAGCGCCATAGGTGATGGTGGAGCCCAGCACCTGCTGGGTGGCGCGGCTTGCCTTGATGCGCAATTCGATACCCTGCAGGAACGGCAGGTAGTACGCGCCCAGATCCAGATAATCGTCGTAGTCGGGAACGTCCTCGTCGTTCACGTCCCACGGGCCACGCTCATCGCCACGGCCCACGTATTCGCCGGACGGCTCAGCCAGCACGGTTTCGGCGCTTTCGGCCTTGGCCGCGGTGTTGGCGGCCTCAGCCGCCGCCTTGTCTTCGTCGACGGAGCCGGCCGGTTCGGCTTCCTTCTTGCTCTTCTTCTTTCCGAATCCGAACAGTCCCATAATTCCTCATTTCGTATCACGGTTGCAACCCTTGCAAGCCTAGCACCCAGCCTCAAAGAACGCTGAACATTCACGTCAGGCGATGAGACCGCAGTGAGATTGGTATACAGACGCTAATACTATGGCGGCATGACCATTACCATCACTACTTCCAATGTCAATGGCCTGCGTGCGGCCGACCGCAAAGGCATCGTGGCTTGGGCGGGACACCATACTCCAAACATATGGTGCATGCAGGAGGTCCGTGCGCCGCAGCCGGACATCGACAAGATAGTCAGCAAATTCGCCTTCGAGTACGCGCAGGCGGGCGCAATCGATTCGGCTGAGGATCTCACGCTGACCAACGAGATCTGCCGCGTGAAGGGTCGCGCCGGCGTGGCGCTGCTTGCCGATCTGCCAGTGATCGAGCAGCGGTACGGTCTGCCGGGATTGGATGAGGATGTCGATTCGGGGCGATGGATCGAAACGGATATCCGCACACCGCAGGGATACGTGATCACGGTGGTATGCGTATACGTCCATGCCGGCAATGCCGATGACCCGTTGAAGATGGAGCAGAAATTCCGCTTCTTGGACACCATGCTGGTGCGTCTGGGCGAGTTGCGCGATGAGGCGGCGCACGGTGGCAGGCAGGCTGTGCTATGCGGTGATTTCAATATCGCGCACACGCCGTTGGACATCAAGAACGCCAAGGCCAACGAGCATCACGCCGGATTCCTGCCCGAGGAGCGCGCGTATGTCGACCGATGGCTCAATGAATACGAATTCGTGGATGTGATGCGTTCACTATCCGGCGACATCCAAGGGCCATACACCTGGTGGAGCCAGCGTGGACGCGCCTTCGACAACAATGTCGGATGGAGAATCGACTACCAGTTCGCCACACCGGAACTGGCGGAGACCGCACGGGGCTTCGTCATTGACAAGGCGCCCACCTACGACCAGCGCTGGTCCGACCACGCTCCCCTGACCATCACCTATGACGTGTGATTTATCAGACACTCCATTAAGCGCTATGTCGGTGTTGCCCGGTACACCTGCCGGACAACACCGACATAGCGCGATGAATTATCAGTCCAGACCGAGCTTGAGCTTGCCGCCGGGGATGGCGTCGAGCAGATCTTGGGTGTACTGCATCTTCGGGTGGTCGAACACCTCGTCGGTGGTGGCGTGCTCCACGAGCTTGCCATGCTGCATCACCACGACCTCGTCGGCAATCTGACGAACCACGGCCAGATCGTGGGTGATGAACAGGTAGCTCAGTCCCTTTTCGGCCTGCAGGTCGTTGAGCAGGTGCAGCACCTGGTCCTGCACGAGCACATCGAGGGCGGAGACGGCCTCGTCGCACACGATCACGTCCAGGTCAAGGGCCATGGCACGCGCGATGGCGATACGCTGACGCTGGCCACCGGAAAGCTCGTTTGGATAACGACCCATGACCGACTGTGGCATCTCGACCATGTCGAGCAGTTCTTTGACACGGTTGGTGCGCCACTTCTGATCGCCGATCTTGTGGATGCGCAGCGGCTCCTCGATGGAGCGGAAGATCGAGTACATCGGATCCAACGAACCGTACGGGTTCTGGAACACCGGCTGCACGTGACGACGGAAGCCCAACAGATCCTTGGCCTTGAACGTGGATGTGTCACGTCCCTCATAGAAGACCTTGCCGGAGGTGGGTTCGAGCAGGTGGAGCACCATGTTCGCCACAGTGGACTTGCCGGAACCGGATTCGCCCACAATGGCCAGAGTGGTGCCGCGCTTGACGGAGAAGGACACGTCGTCGACTGCCTTGAACATCTCCTTCTTGCGCGGAAGCTTGAACTCCTTGGTCAGGTGTTCGACAGTGATGATGTGTTCGCTCTTCTCGAGCTCGTTCTCATCGGCGATCTTGTGGTCGAGCAACGCATCGGCGTCTTCACCGCGCTCCTTGGCGGAAATGATGCGCTGGGAGGCCAGTGACGGCGCTGCGGCGACGAGTCGCTTGGTGTACGGGTGCTGCGGGTGCTGCAGCACCTCGAGGGACGGACCGGATTCGACGACCTGTCCCTTGTACATGACGACGATGTGCTGGGCGCGTTCGGCGGCCAGACCCAGATCGTGGGTGATGAACAGCACGGCGGTGCCGAGCGAATCGGTCAGGTAGTGCAGGTGGTCGAGGATGCGCTTCTGCACGGTCACGTCAAGTGCCGAGGTCGGCTCATCGGCGATCAGCAGGTCAGGACGGCAGGCCAGACCGATGGCGATCAACGCACGCTGGCGCATGCCGCCGGAGAACTCGTGCGGGAACTGACGGGCGCGGGTGGCGGCATCCGGCAAACCGGCTTCGGACAGCAGGCCAGCGATACGATCGTCCATGGACGAACCGATGACGTATTTCTTGGCCAGATACCAAGCATCGTCATCCTTCACACCGGCCTTGATGAGGTCGTCGGCCACACGCCAACGGGTTTCGGAACCAGGCACCCATTCGCTCTCAAAGCGGGCGACGGCCTTGTCGAAGGCGTCCCCTGTCACACCGGCGGCGGTCAGCGCCTTCTTGGCCTCGTCCATCAGAGCGGGCAGCTCCTTGGAGCCGAGGAAGGTCTCGTCGTCATTCCCCTTGAGCTTCACGGCGGCGTCCTCGCCGGCCAAGGCCTTGGCCAATGCGGAACGCTTCTCGTGGTTGACGTCCATATTGTTGGCCTTCAAAGCCTCCTTGACCTGAGAGCCGATACGCCACACCGGGTTCAGGTTGCTCATCGGGTCCTGAGGCACGAGGCCCATCTTGGTGCCGCGGAGTTTGTCGAATTCCTTCTGCTTGGCATTCGCGATCTCCTGGCCGTCAAGCTTGATGGAGCCGCCGACCACATGACCCGTGCCGGGAAGCAGACCCAGCACCGCCATTGCGGAGGTGGACTTGCCGGAACCGGATTCGCCCACGATGGCCACCCACTGGCCTGGATAGACGGTGAAGGAGGAGCTGCGCACGGCATGGACCGGCTTGCCGGTGTCCGTGGTGAAATCGACGGCCAGATCCTTGACCTCGAGCAGCGGGCCGTGGGCCTTCTGCATGGCCAGCATCTGCGCCTGAGAATCGATAGTGGAATTGTCAGTCATAATGTTTCCTCTGCTCCCTGACTCAGGCCGTACGGCTCTTCGGATCAAGGGCGTCCTTGACGGCGTCGCCCATCATGATGAACGCGAGCACAGTGATGGCCAGTGCCGCGGACGGGTAGAACAGCACCAACGGATCAGTCTGCAGGTTGGTCTGAGCACTGGAGATATCGCCGCCCCAGCTCACGGTGGTTGTCGGCAGACCGACACCCAGGAAGCTCAGCGTCGCCTCGGCCACAATGTACGACGCCAGCGACGTGGTGCCGATAACGATAATCGGGGCCAGTGAGTTCGGCAGGATGTGACGGAACAGGTTTCGCGTGGGCGTCGAGCCCAAAGCCGTGGAAGCGGTGTTGAATTCAAGGTTCTTGGCTTCGAGCACAGCGCTTCGGGCGATGCGGCATACGCCGACCCAGCCGAACAGTGCGAGCACGAGCACGACCTTCCAGATGGACTTGGAGGTCTTGAACATCTGCAGCACCACGATGGCGCCGAGCAGCATCGGCAGGGCAAAGAAGATATCGGTGATACGGCTCAGCACCGCATCGACCCATCCGCCGAAGAAGCCGGCGACGGCACCGATAAGAGTGCCGACGAACACGACGAGCAACGTGGAAAGCACACCTACTGACAGCGAGGTACGGGTGCCGTACACCACGCGGGTGTATACGTCGCAGCCCTGCATGTCATAGCCGAAGGGGTGTCCGTTGGAGGCGGGGCTCAACGAGTTGGCGAGATCGCAGGAGTTCGGGTCCTGCTTGGTGAACAGACCCGGCGCGATGGCCACAATGATGATGAAGAGGATGACGATACCGGAGATGATGAACAGCGGGTTGCGGCGCAAGGTTCGCCAGGCATCGGCCCACATGCTCGCCGCAGGAGCGGATTCGTCGACGGAGTCCACGTCCTGCAGCGGCGTCTCATCGAGAGGCGCCACATATCGATCCTGTCCGGGGAGGGTCTCCATGAAGTACTCAGGCGTCGGTTCGCCGGAATTATCGAGCTGGTTGTCGAGGTTTTCGTTAGTCATGTCGGTCACTCCTTCCCTATCACGCGTAACGAATGCGCGGATCGAGTGCCGCGTAGAGCATGTCGACGATAAGGTTGCACACCACGAAGATCAGCATGAGCAGCGTGACGATGGACACCACCAGGTTCGCCTCGCCTTTCAGAATCGACTGATAGGTCAGGAAGCCGATGCCGTGGATGTTGAAAATCTGCTCGGTGATCATGGCGCCACCCATGAGGGCGCCGATGTCCTGACCGAGATAGGTGACGACCGGAATCAGGGAGTTGCGCAGCACATGGCGGAGCATGACCTGACCATTGGACATGCCCTTGGCCCGTGCGGTGCGCACATAGTCCTCGGCGATGTTAGAGGAGATCTCCGATCGGGTCAGTCGGATGATGTAGGCCATCGAGACGGAGCCCAGCACCATGGCCGGCATGAGCAGGTCGAGGAACGTCGGGTCCGCGCCGGCTGTCACCGGCAGGATTGACCATTGGATGCCGAGGAGATACTGCATCACGAAGCCGGTGACGAAGGTCGGCACGGAGATGAGGAGCAGGGAGACGATCAGGATGACCGTGTCGTACCACTTGCCCTTCTTAAGGCCCGAGATGATACCGAAGATCACACCGAAGATGGCCTCGAAGCAGAACGCCATCAGACCGAGCTTGATGGTGACCGGGAAAGCGCGGGTGATTTCGTCGATCACGGGCTGGCCGGCGAAGGTGTTGCCGAAATCAAGAGTCAGCGCGTTCTTCAGATAGATGAAGTACTGAACGATGAACGGCTGATCGAGGTGGTATTCCGCGCGGATCTGGGCTGCGACGGCTTCGTTGATGGGCTTGTCACCGAACATGGCCTTGACGGGATCGCCAGGCAGCAGGAAGACCAGCGCATACACGAGGAATGTCGTACCGAGAACCACGGGGATCATCTGCAGAATGCGTCGCAGAAGATACTTACCCATACGGTTGCTCCTTACTCATGACCGGTTTCGGGGACTACAACGGCGAAACGCTGCACGCGACCGGTCGTCAAATACTCCGACAGTCTACCGCAAGCGCTGACGGAGGTTTGTAAACTGACGTTAACTTAGCGTCCATTCCGGGCGGTTCCTGTGAAATTGTCCGATATATGGTATGGATTCATGACTTTTCACGAGGAATTTCCCGCGACACGTACGAGGAAGAATGGTGCATGCGACGAAATGCGAAAAGGGGCGAGGACCATGACGATCCTCGCCCCTTGTAGGTCAGCGAACTACATGTTCGATGTCAGACGAGCCTCAGCTCACTTCTTGGACATCTCGGCGTAGGTCGGAAGGTTCTGCCAATCCATGCCGAAGCCGGACTTGACGGACAGGGAAGCCACGCCGGAGGCGTTGGAGTAGTACAGCGGGATGGCCGGCAAATCCTTGAGGAGGATCTCCTGAGCCTGCTGGTACAGCTTGTTGGCCTCGTCAGTGGTCTTGGCGGCGGCGGCCTGCAGGCACAGGGCGTCGAAGTCAGGGTTCTTGTAGTCGCCATCGTTGGAGCCCTTGCCGTCAGCAGCGGCGGAGGAGTACAGCTGCCACAGGTAGTTCTCGGCGGACGGGTAATCCGGCTGCCAGCCGGTGCGGAAGGCACCAGTCATCTGACGGTTGGTGATGGCGTCACGGAATTCCTGGAAGGTCGGAATCGGGTTGGTGGCAGCGTCAATGCCCAGGTTGTTCTTGAGCTGGTTCACGACTGCGTCGTAGATCGGCTTGGCACCACCATCGGCGTTGTAGGAGAAGGTGAGCTGACCGTCGAACTTGGAGATGGCGTCGGCCTTGGCCCACAGTTCCTTGGCCTTGGCGGCATCGAACTTGAGGTTCTCAGAACCCTTGAGGGAGTCGGAGTAACCCGGGGTCTTCGGGGAGGTGAAGTCAACGGCCGGCGTGCCGATGCCGTTGAGCACCTTGTCGATGATCTGCTCGCGGTTGATGGCCATGGAGATGGCCTGACGACGCAGCTGGCCTTCCTCGTCGTTCTTGAAGTGGTCAAGGGTGGACGGGATAGTGAAGGTCTGGATGACGGAGCCGGCTTCGGAGTACGGCTGGACCTTCTTGTCGGACTTGAAGGTCTTGGTGAAGGCGGCCGGCACGGACTCCATCACATCGAGGGCGCCGTTGTTGGACTGGATGTCGCGGTAGGCGGCCTGATCGTCGGTGTAGACCTTGAAGGTCACGCCGTCGTTCTTGACGTCCTCGTTGCCCTTGTAGTCAGTGTTCTTGACCAGGGCGATCTCCTTGTTGTGATCCCAGTGGTCGAGCTTGTACGGGCCGTTGCCAACCGGCTTCTCGCCGAAGGCCTTCGGGTCCTTGTAGAAGGACTCGGGCAGCGGGGCGAAGGCCAGGTAACCGACCTTGATCGGGAACACGGAATCGGACTGGTTCAGATCCACAGTGAAGGTGGTGTCGTCCACGACCTTGAGGCCGGAGAGCTGCTCGTCACCCTTGAGGCCGTCGGCCTGCAGGTCGTCATAGCCCTTGATGGTGGAGAAGAAGGAGGAGGCCTTCTGAGCGTTCTTGGCGTTGGCGGCGTAGGACCAAGCCTTGGTGAAGGACTCGGCGGTGACATCGGTGCCGTCGGTGAACTTCCAGCCGGACTTCAGCTTGATGGTGTACTGGGTGGCGTCATCGTTCGGGGTGATGGACTCGGCCACTTCGTTGGAAGCCTTACCGTCCTTGTCGAAGGAGACCAGACGGGAGAAGAGCAGGTCGCCCGGCTTGCCGCCACCGGTCTCGTTGGTGTTGGACGGGATGAGCGGGTTCTGCGGCTCGGAGTTGTAGGCGTAGATGATGTTGGCGCCAGCGGTGTCACCGGAGGCGTTGCTGTTGCTGGAACCGCCGCAGGCGCTCAGCAGCATGGCCATGGAGCAGGCCATGGCGGCGAAAGCAAGAGCTTTCTTCTTCATTGATATCTCCTATTCGTAATCTGCAGGATCATGGTTTTGGACCACGATCCGCTTCACGCAAATGGGGCTGGCCGCTGGCGACGCGTCGTGGGCGTCATACCGGCAAACCAACCCCATTGCTGATTAATTTGCATTGTCTCGCGCTTTGGTGACAAGAAGCAAATTCCATGTTACGTATATGTAAATTCAAAGACCGCTAAATGGCGACATTCAGCCATATTGCAGGTTCACATAGCAATGTCCACATTCTGGTCATTCTCGAAAAGACCACTATCACAACGGAATATGACGCACAAACCTGACGCGCGATGGGATCAGGCGCGCGGAAACGCCTGCGAATACCTGCTTTTCAACTGTTCGATGGAGACATGCGTATAACGCTGCGTGGTTTTGAGCGACGCATGGCCAAGCAGTTCCTGCACCTCGCGCAGATCGGCGCCCCCATCGAGCATGTGCGTGGCCGCGGAATGTCTCAACGCATGTGGGCTGATATCCGGCACTCCGGCGTCTCTGGCCATGCGGTGCACCACTTCCCTCGCCACACGTTGGTTGAGTCTGCGCCCTCGTGCCCCCAGAAACAGCGCATCCGCGGAATCATCGGCGGCAATATCGGGGCGTCCATCATCAACCCATGCCCGCAGCGCGCGCATGGCCGGTACGCCGAAAGGCACAACCCGTTGTTTATTGCCTTTTCCCGTCACTCTGACAGTACGGTTGGCGAAGTCCACATCGTTCATATCTAGCGACACCAGCTCCGCCACACGAATGCCGGTGGCATACAGCAGTTCAAGCATCGCCGCATTGCGCAGGTGTTCGGCGTGCGTTCCGCGAAGAGCGCCATCGCCGCCGTCATCCATATCGCCGGCGTTGTCGCCGTCGTTGTCGCCGACGCCGTCGCCATGATTGACGGCCTCGCTATCGGCCTTATCCATCAGCTGTCTGGCCTGCACCTCGGTGAGCACCGCCGGCAGTGTATCGGGGATAGAAGGGGTCATCAGAGTCGCGGCCTGATTCGTACGCACCAGACCATGCCCATAGCACCATGAGAAAAACCCGCGGACGGCGACAGTTTTGCGAGCCATGCTGCTGCGCGCGTGATGGTGCGATTCGGAAGCCATCCAACTGCGCAGGTCATCCAACGTGATCTCGTTGAGATCGGTGACGCCGCGGCGCACGAACAGAGCAAGGCAGGCTTCGACATCGCCACGATACGCCTTGAGCGTATTCTCGGAAAGTCCACGATTGGCCCGAAGATAACGGATGAACGCATCGACGCATTCCTCAAACCTCATGCCCTTCATGCCTCCCATACAGCCCAATCACCCATTTCGATACACTATAGGCATAGGTTCACGGGCACAGACTTAAGGACGAATGATTCACCATGGCTCGTCACAGCAGGCAAGGCACCACACGCGATTCGGAACAGCGCAATGGGATGGATGACCATGTGGTGGCGCAAGCCATCGACCTGACCAAAGTGTACGGCGACGCAGACAATCGCGTACTGGCTCTGGACCATGTCAACGTGGAATTCGAGCGCGGCCAGATGACCGCGATCATGGGTCCCTCCGGCTCCGGCAAATCCACACTCATGCATTGCATGGCGGGTCTTGACCAACCGACCAGCGGCAAGGTAATAGTGGAAGGGCTCGAGGTCTCCGCGATGAACCAGAGACAACTGACCAAGCTGAGGCGCGAGCAGATCGGCTTCATTTTCCAGTCGTTCAATCTGGTGCCCACCCTTTCCGCCGAAGAGAACATCCTGCTGCCGTTGCAGATAGCGAAAAAACCCATCGACCGGGCCTGGTTCAAGCAGGTGGTCAGCGTGGTGGGCTTGGAGCATCGGCTCAAGCATCGCCCCAGCCAACTGTCCGGCGGACAGCAGCAGCGCGTGGCCTGCGCACGCGCGATGATGGCCCGCCCATCCGTGATCTTCGCCGACGAACCCACCGGCAACCTCGATTCCCATTCCAGCCGTGAGGTTCTGGGATTCCTGAAACAATCCGTGCAACAGTATGGGCAGTCTATTGTCATGGTGACGCACGATCCCCGTGCAGCCTCCTATGCCGATCGTGTGCTCGTGTTGGCCGACGGCAACATCACGCAGGACCTGAGGCATCCCTCCTATGACCGTATTCTCGAGGTCTTCGCCGACGAAGGCAACGAGGACGGCGACGCGGAGCCGAACGCATGATCAGGATCGGTCTGCGTGACGCCCGCGCGCATTTCGGGCGATTCGTCATGTCCATCATCGCCATCGCGCTCGGCGTGAGCTTCGTGGTGGGATCGTTCTGCTTCCGCGAAATGATGAACAATCAGGTCGATCAGATGCTGGCCTCGAATTCCGATGCCGACGTGTATGTGCGGGGCGACACGGAACAGAAGGATGACACGTCGGCATCATTCGCGGCCTCATCCTCAGGCTCCGAGTCAGGCTCGGATTCCACCCAGACCTCCACGGAATCGAAGAACTACAACCGCATCGATGTCTCCCTGGTGGACACCATCGGCAGCGTTCAGGGCGTGGACACCGCTGAAGCGGTGTACGAGGTCAACGGTCTGGTGCTGGTGGGCAAGGACGGCAACGCCGTATCCACCATGGGAGGCATGACCTCCGGCATGGGACTGTCGCAAGGAACATGGCGTTCGGCCACACTGACCCAAGGCCGATGGGCGAAGGCCAAGGATGAGATCACCCTGCACACGTTCGCGGCCGAAACCGCCGGTCTCAACGTCGGCGACACCACCAAGCTCGTATATCCGGACGGACCTGCCGACGTACGCGTGGTAGGCATATTCTCCACCGCCTCCTCCCAGGCCGGCGCAATCATCATCGGCCTCGACCCGGCCACCGCCAAAGAGTACTTCCAGCAGCAATCCGGGCAGATCGGCACCGCCCGCTATCTGACCGTCTACGGGTCGGCAGCCCAGGGACAGCCTCTCAGCGTGGAACAGCAGCAAACGCTCGCCGACCGAATCAACAAGGCGCTGCCTGCCGATGCGAACGCCGTCGCCGTGACCGGGCAGAGCGTGCGCGACGACAACGCCGCAAGCACCAAGAAGGCTTTGGGCTTCATCCAGCCGCTGATCCTCATATTCGCGATCATCGCCCTGTTCGTCGGCTCGTTCATTATCACGAACACGTTCTCTATGATCGTGCGCGAATCGATGCGCGGCTATGCATTGCTGCGCTCAATCGGAGCCTCCCCCGTCCAGGTTTTCGTCACAGTGGCTGTACAGGCCGTTCTTCTCGGCTTGGTGGGGTCCGGAATCGGCATCGGCCTTGGCTGGGGCATGGTCAAGGGCATCGTGGCGCTGATGGCCCGGATGGGCACGCCGATGACCGGCGCCGTGAATCCGAGCGTCTCCGACATGCTGGTCGGCTTGATCGTGGGCGTCCTCGTCACGCTTATCGGGGCATCTCTTCCGGCTCGCCGTGCTGCCATGGCCCCTCCCATCCAAGCCATGAACGAAACGGTGAACCCGGAGAAACCGGTATGGCCACGTGGCATCATCGGCGCGATCATGATGGTGTTGGGCGTCTGTGCATGGGCGGTATGCTGGCGCATCGCATGGGTCAACACCAACGGAGGCGAGGTATCCCCCTGGAGCCGGTTCAACGATCTGGCCACGACGCTGGGCACCGGCTGGCCGCTGGGCATCGGCGCCGGCCTGATCGTAATCGGCGTCATTGTGCTGGCCCCCGCACTGGTGACGCCAACCAGTGCCGTTCTCGGTTGGATTCCGTCGCATGTGTTCACGGTGACGGGCAGACTGGCTACTCGCAACCTGTCGCGAAGCAAGCGACGCACAGCGAACACCGCGGCGGCGTTGTTCGTGGGTGTCGCAATCGTCAGCTGCCTTGGCGTGATCGCCTCCTCGGCCAAGGCCTCCGTGGCCGGCATTGTGGATTCCGGACTCAAATCGGATTTCTCCGCCATGTCGGTGTCCAACGGACAGATCCCCGATGACGCGATTGAGGCCATAAAGAACACCGAAGGCATCGACACGGTATCACAAAGCCGCATGCTGATGGGCGTGACATATGGCTCCGGCGACGACGAGGCCTCTGCGATGACGTTCGCCGAGCAGCCTTCGCTCTTCACCAAGGTGTTCGCCCCGGTGACCAATGCTGGCGATGCAGACAAGGCGTTGCGCGACGGCGAGCTGGTGGTCGGTCTCGAAGTGGCCAAGGACAATGGTTGGAAAGTCGGCGATGAAGTCAGGGTCAATGGTCGGCAGGTCGTGGTCGACGAGGCTGCGACAGCCAAGGCCCAGGCCGATTATCAGGCTCAGGTCAAGGGAACCATCGACAACCTGACCGCTCAGGCGCAGCAGCTGATGGCCGCCGGCGATATGGCCGGGGCACAGGCGAAAACCAAGGAGATAGAGAAGGTCAGCGATGATGCGAAGAACGTCGATCCGGCGACCATGGTGAAGACCAAGAACGAGACGACGCACGTCACGATGAAGGTGGGCGCCATCATCGAGAACTCCATCTACCGTTCCATGGTGCTGATGAACGATGATGCGGCAAACAAGATCGCCAACAAATACACGATGTTCACCATCATGCTGTTCATCAACGGGAAGTCAGGAATCGATCTCGATGGCCTGAAGACGAGGCTCATCGATGCCGTGAAACCGTATTACGTGGTGAACGTGCAGAATCGCGACGAATTCAAATCCACGATGAGTTCGATGGTCGATCAGATCCTCCTGGTGCTCTACGCCCTGCTGGCACTGTCAATCGTGATCGCGATCTTCGGTATTGTCAATACGCTGGCATTATCAGTCTCCGAACGCACCAAGGAAATCGGCCTGCTGCGCGCCATAGGAACCTCGCGCGCACAGATACGCGGCATGCTGGGCATCGAGGCGGCGATCATCGCCGTGTTCGGCACGGTGCTGGGCATGGTGGTAGGCGTTGCCGCCGGCGTGGTGATTCGTGCGGTGTACGAGGCAAACGGATTGTCCACACTGAGCATTCCCTGGAATCAGCTGGCGGTGTTCCTCGCGCTCTCGATTCTGGTGGGACTGATAGCGTCCGTCTCCCCCGCGTCACGCGCGCTGAAGCAACCTGTACTTGACGCAGTCGCCTCCGAATAACCGCCGAATGGCGATGATGCATGAGTCGTCATCAATGGCGGAGTATTCTGGAAGCCGAAGGCTTCAGCGTTGAGGTTCATGACATACGAAGGGGACGATAATCATGACATTGCCACGACAGATTCCTGTAGGCGCACGGGTTGTGGTGCGTATCACCGATGGCATCGACCCGGCGGACGGCCGCATGAAATTCCGTGATTATGTGGGCCACGTGACCTCATGGGATGGGTACACATTGGAGATGGTGCGTGATGCGGCCGCCAACGGGTCGCGTCCTGCGCAGAATGTGACCATCCATCAGGAGCAGATCGCCACGCTCAAGCCGGTGCCGGAGCGTCCGCGCACCCGGCCCCGCCCGTAGACGAGTGCCGCATTGTGCGAGGACTCAGACAGCCTGTCTCTCCCCTTGTCTGATTCGCTGCCGGCTCTCTCATTAGGAGGCCAACCTCTGAGCAGACGACACGACAGGCCTCCAGCTCACACCGAGGGACGCACCTGTATGATGGCCTGCCTCAAGTGAACGAAGCCGATGATGGCCTCGCCGCGGCGTGCTGAGAACAGCAATGCCTGCTGCCATCCCGATTCCGGAATCTCAAGCTCCCGATTCGCGAATGAATCGGAATGCGCAATCGCCGACTTGTATCTGCGGAATGGATCACCTTCGGCGAAGAAGCCCCTTACCTGCGACGCATCCGCATCGTGCAGCCAATCGGCCATGTCGGTGAGCCTCGCAGCCATGCGGCGCAACAGTACTTCCACGTTCACCGCATCCTCTTCGACCATGGCCCGTGTACGGTCGGGGTCGGTCAATGCGACACGGGTCATGTCCCGCCAGCACCCGGCGGATAACGCCGCGGCGATATTACGGTCGGGGTTCGCTGTCAGTTCGTTGATCAATGCAGTGGAAACCACATGAGGCATATGCGAGATCATCGCTGCTGCCTTGTCGTGTGTCTCGTCATCGAGCACGATGAGACGATTGCCCACATGTTGGGTGATCATCGAGGCGACGTCGAAGAATCGGCGGTATTCCGTGTCCTCTTCCACGGTGACCGCCCACAGCGCATCATCAAACAGATGGGCGTCAGCGGCACTCCAACCAGACAGCTCATTGCCCGCCATCGGATGCGCACCCACGTAGCAAGCTTCCAATCCGGCTTCCCTGACCTGTTCGCGGACCACGCCCTTGACCGACCCGACATCGGTAAGCGTGACACGCGGGTTCTGCGCAAGCAACGGAGCCAGTGCGGCAAGCACGGACGGCATGGCCTTCAGCGGGTTGCACAGCACCACCACATCCGGGGCGGCATCCATGAGTTCGCGCAGATCCCTTGCGCAGACAATGCCGTCCGCTTCGGCCTGCGCATAAGGGTGAGGCCTATGATTCCAAGCAACCACCCTCGTGCCGCCTGCCGCCAGACGTCTGGCGAGCGACCCACCGATCAATCCGAGTCCTACAACACCAACCGTATCTACCACAGCAGTTCCTTTCTCACCTCTTGGTCGTACTGCCAGCCTTCAGGCACACGCCGCTCATCGATATCGATGTGGATGCCGCCTTCGGGCAGCATCCAGGCATCGACCGGCGGGTTCGCGCGTTCACGACGCGGATAGACGGCCAGGGTCTTCAGCCAGATGCCCTGCATGGCCAACATCTCCAATACCTTCTGGAATCGAGGTTCCCAAGGCGCGGCATCCAGCGTGTCTATGAACATGTACGTCCCATCATGGCCTTTGATGGGACGGGATATGAAACTGGTCATGTTCAAACCCGCGATGCGCAATACATCGAGCACGTTCGCCACGACCCCGGGGCCGGTGGCAAGCGGAATGAACGTGATGATGGTCTCGAAATCAGTGGCGCCACCGTGTCGGGCACGGGAGTTGAGCTCCTGCACCTGGTCTCTGGGTGCGATGACGAGGAAGTCGGTGCGTGCACCGTCGAAATCCTGAACATGGTCCGCAAGAGTGTCGAGACCATACAGCGCGCCGCAGATGCTCGGACCCAGCGCCACCTGTCCTGGCTTCAGATCACGGCAGGCCGCCGCATTCGATGATGCCGGCGTCGGCGTGAGCCGATGTTCGGCGATGAACCGCGTGCATTGTGCCAGACCATGCGGATGGGCGCTGACGGTATCGCCGGTGCAGTCGTATATGCCATGGCCGCGAACGGTGAAGGCGCTGAAGGACACATCAACGTTGATACGGGCGAAACCGGCCGCATCGGTGGCATCTATCAGTGCATCCAGATTCGGGACCACATACCCTTCGACATTGTTCTCCCATGCGATGACGCCCCATCCGTGATGCGATTGCACCGCGTTCATTATGGCTGGGACATTCGGCGACGGAACCAGATCGAAATCACCCAGCGGGGCGAATTGATCGGCGGCCGTCATTGCCGCCTGATGAGTGAACGTACCCTCAGGGCCTAGATAATACAGTTGAATACGCGCCATAACGTTCTATGGTAACGGCGGATTCCTGTATACCGTGTCACATCGTCTGCATCTTGGCGGGCATAGTGAACCAGCGAGCCGGCACGACGAGCATGATCACCTGCACGAGCACCAGCCCATACAACCAGATATATCCGGCGTGTTGGGTGAAATACGGCATATCGCCTTGGAATCCGGCCACAATCAATGCGTTGCCGGATGTGGTGGTGAGGGCCAGCCCCCATGCCGTCATCGAGGAGGCGATGAGATGCAGCGCGAGACCTATCACACCCATGCGCGATCGTGCGCACCATGTCGACAGGATGATCAGCAGGAACGCCAGCACCAGTCCATAGGGGATATTGATATCCGCACCCATACGATGGGCAAAGGTGCCCACGAATGCGGCGAGAGCGCCGGACAGCACTGTAATCAACGCTCTGACCAGCTCGTTCTGCCGATGCGACCAAGGAAGCGGATCATTCGTTCGCAGATTCATGCGCCCCATCATACGTACGTCCCAAGTACATGTACATATGATCACGCCGGCTCCCCATAAACGGGAAAGCCGGCATGAATATCGAATCAGACTACTTCGTAGCGGCGTTATTCTGCTGAGCCGTCAAGCGAAAAGCCCAGTGGGCTTTTCGTAGGCGAAGTGAGCGGGCGCATCACAAGCGCCCGCGAAGGTCGTCAGAATAATCAGACTACTTGGTCTGATTATTCTGACGATGCCGAGGCGTGAAACGGACAGTCCAGTGGACTGTCCGTAGCCGAGGTGAGCGGATGCCACCACAGGGCATCCGCGAAGGCAGCGTCGTCTGAATAATCAGACTACTTGGTTTGATTATTCTGACGACGCTGCTTGGCGCGCCACTTGTACCAGTCCTCGCGGTTGAGGATGATCTTACGCACGCGGGTGGCTTCCGGCGTGACCTCGACGCACTCATCTTCGTTGGCGAAATCGAGGCTCTCCTCGAGGCTCATCTTGATCGGCGGGGTGAGGGTTTCAAGCACGTCGGCGGTGGAGGAACGCATGTTGGTCATGTGCTTGGCCAGCGTGATGTTCACATCCAGCTCGTCGGGCTTGTTGTTCACGCCCACGACCTGGCCTTCATACACGTTGGACTGCGGCTCGACGAAGAAGTTGCCACGGGCCTGCAGACGCTGCATGGCGTACGGCGTGGCCACACCGGCGCGATCGGAGACCATCGAACCGTTCTGGCGGGTCACAATGGAACCGGCCCACGGAGCGTAGCCAGCAGAGATCGAGGATGCAATGCCGGTGCCGCGGGTGGCGGTGAGCAGCGCAGTACGGAAGCCGATCAAGCCACGGGAAGGCACGGTGAACTGCAGACGCACCCAGCCGGAGCCGTGGTTGGACATGGAGTCCATGCGGCCCTTACGGTCGGCGAGCAGCTGGGTGACCGCACCCATGTACTCCTCCGGCACGTCGATGGTGGTGTTCTCCATAGGCTCGTTGACCACGCCATCGATCTTCTTGGTGACCACCTGCGGGCGGCCGACGGTCAGCTCGTAGCCTTCTCGACGCATCTCCTCGGCGAGCACCGCCAGGGCGAGCTCACCGCGTCCCTGCACCTCCCATGCGTCGGGACGCTCGGTGGGGAGCACCTTGATGGACACGTTGCCGATCAGCTCGCGATCGAGGCGATCCTTGATCATGCGGGCGGTCAGCTTGTGATCCTTGCCTTCGCGGCCGGCCAGCGGGGAATCGTTGACGCCGAAGGTCATGGAGATGGCCGGGTCGTCCACGTGGATGAGCGGCAGCGGCTTCGGATCGTTCGGGTCGACGATGGTCTCGCCGATCATGATGTCGTTCACGCCGGCGACGGCCACGATGTCGCCGGGGCCCGCGGTCTCGACGGGGGTGCGCTCGAGGCCCTGCGTACGCAGCAGTTCGGCGACGCGGAAGTTCTCGATGGTGCCGTTCACACGGGACAGGCCGTAGGTCTTGCCCTTTTCCAGCGTACCGTTGTAGATGCGGACCAGACCGAGTCGGCCGAGGAAGTCGGAGGAGTCGATGTTGGCCACGTGAGCCTGCAACGGTGCGCCTTCCTCATATTCAGGCGCGGGGATGTACTTGATGATGTCCTCGAACAGCGGCTCGAGGTTGTCGTTGTCCGGCAGACCGCCGTTCTCGGGCTGGTTGATCGAAGCATAGCCGGCCTTGGCGGCGCAGTAGACGACCGGAAGGTCCAGCAGGTGGTCGAGGTCGAGGTCGATGCCTTCCTCCACCACGTCCTGCGCGAGGCCGAGCAGCAGGTCGGTGGCCTCGGAGACCACTTCGTCGATGCGGGCGTCCGGACGGTCGACCTTGTTGATGCACAGAATCACCGGCAACTTGGCCTCAAGGGCCTTGCGCAGCACGAAGCGGGTCTGCGGCAGCGGGCCTTCGGAGGCGTCCACGAGCAGCACGACGCCATCGACCATGGAGATACCACGCTCCACCTCGCCGCCGAAATCGGCATGGCCGGGGGTGTCGATGATGTTGAGGGTGATGCCGTCCGGATAGCCGTACTTGGCAGCCAGCGGGCCCGTGTATTCCACGGCCGTGTTCTTGGCCAGAATGGTGATGCCCTTCTCGCGTTCCAGCGCGTTGGAATCCATCACACGATCAGGCACTTCCTCACGATCGGAGAAGACGTGGGACTGCTTGAGCATGGCATTGACCAGGGTGGTCTTGCCGTGATCGACGTGAGCCACAATCGCCACATTACGGATATCTCCACGAACCGCCATCGAAACCTCTCTTAATACTGATTCTGTTGCGTAATCGTTCGGTACTTGCGTACTTGAGTACTTGCTTTCAGGCGTTTACCTGTACTTACACACAAACCGCAACGATATTACCGGCATACCTTGACCGGCTGGATGGATGCGCAAGACCCTCCCTGGTTCCACGCATCCATCCGTCGCCTTTTGATATGCGCAGGAGCTGACGGCTCATTCAAGGATCGCGGCGGAATCGGTGACGGTGATCAGCGGTGAGAACAGGGCCATCGTGTCAAGGGCGCGCTGATGGTTCTCCGGGTTGGACCCGGCGCAGGCATCGGCGGCGACGCGCACGGCGATCCCTGCATCGGCGGCGGCGAGCGCCGTGGTGACCACACAGCAATCGGTGGCCACGCCGCACAGGGCGATCTTCTTGGCGCCGCCGATCGCCTTGGCCAGCTCGTCTCCCCACTTGCCGAAGGTGTCACGGCTGACGACAGGATGTCCGGCGGCAAGCGCAGCGGTCTCTTCGGTCAGGTCGTACATCGGATCGTCCGGCGGGACGAGGAACTGCGGCCAATCCTTGAAGTAGTCCACCCACGCGTCCTTGGCGGGTGTTGGCGCCACGTATCGCGTATAGACGACCCGGTCGCCGTATGCCTTGGCGAGCGCCTCGAACGCGGCGTCGGTGGTGTGGAACGAGCCGTCGGGGCAGGCCCAGTCGGACCAGTCGGATTCGGCGAATACCTTCTGGCGGTCGATGACGACCAGCCATTCATCGGATGGGATGCCCATCGTGTCTCCTTCTTGCGTATTGCCTGTAACCTGTCAGTCCTGTTCCTGCTTGGCGATGTCGCCGCGCTGGAAGATGAGGGCGCCGACAAGTCCGATGACCAGCGCCACGATCACGCCGAGGTTGGCGGACGCCCATGCGCCTTCCTTGCCGCCGAACGGGGCGAGGAAGTAGCCCTGCCATTCCAGCCAGCTCGCATAGGAGTTGACCACAAGGCCCCAGCCGACGATGGTGCCGACCACGAGGATCACCAGGGACTTGACGTTCCATGCACCATAGCGGCCGGAGGCGTTGTACAGGTCATCGGTGTCGTAGTCCTTGCGGCGCAGTAGCACGTCCGCGATGAACAGGCCGGTCCACACCGCCATCGGCACACCGAGGGTGATGAGGAAGCCCTGGAACGGGCCGATGAACGTGTCGGAGAAGAAGGTCACATAAACCACGCCGAGCACGGTAAGCGCCGCGGTAAGTGCGGCGGCGGCCACGCGCGGCAGCTTGATGCCGAAGCTCAGCAGCGCCAGCCCATTGGAGTAGTTGTCCATGATGGCACCGGACATGAGGCCGAGCACGGCCACGATGGTGAACGGCACCAGATACCAGGTCGGCAGGATGGAGCCCATGGCGCCAATCGGGTCGTTGCCCACGGCATCGGCGAGATCCTTGTTGGACACGGCCAGCAGGCCGCCGTAGATGACCAGCAGCACCGGAGCCAGCGATGCGCCGAACGTGGTCCAGAACACGATGCCGGAGTTGGAGGACTTGCGCGGCAGATAACGGGAATAGTCGGCTGCGACGTTCACCCATCCCAGACCGAAGCCGGACATCACGAACAGAAGCGCCCCAAGCATGGCCGGAATCGAGCCGTCGGCGGCGGAGCCGACTGCGGAGAAATCGATGTGCGACCAGCCGAGGATCAGGAAGCCGACGGTCACGACGCCGCTGATGATGGTGATGGCCTGCTGCGCCTTCATGATGAGGTCATAGCCGAAGATGCCGGCGACCACCACAAGTCCGACCACGATTACCGTGGAGACGATCTTCGGCGCGGCGCCGCTCCCCCAGCCAAGACGCTGGAAGGTCGAGGCCAGCGCCAGCACCGCGGTGGTGGTCAGGGAGATCTCCCAACCGAGCGTGGCGATCCAGCTCAGGACGGACGGCACCTTGGCGCCCTCCACGCCGAACGTGGCGCGCGTGATGACCATGGTCGGAGCGTTGGCCCGCTTGCCGGCGATGGATACGATGCCCACCAGCAGGAACGATATGACGATGCCGATAATCGCGGCGAGCGTGGCCTGCCAGAACGAAACGCCGAAGCCCAGCGCCCATGCGCCATATGACATGGCGAGCACGGAGATGTTGGCTGCGAACCATGGCCAGAACAGGTCCTTCGGGCTGCCGTGACGGTCGGACTCGGCGATGGTGTCGATGCCCTGTTCCTCCACGGAGAGCGCGGAGCTTTTCTCCTTGGTGTCACTCATAGTGAACCTTCTTCTCATTGTGTTGTGTTGTGTTGTTGAACATGTGATATTCGCAATTGGACAGTGACATCACCCGGCAACAGTCGATGTGACGCCGCCTATCCGCGTGCGGAGGGGATGAGCGCAGCAAGGGCGCTGTCGACGGTATCCGGTTCGTCCTCGTCCCGCTTGACGGCGCGGTCGATCGCATATGCGGAGCCGGCGTCCTGCGGCCGTCGTGGCACGTACCGGTACACCGCCGCCGGACGCTGCCGTCCCTCGCGCCGTTTGAGACCGGTATCCTCCAGATCGCCGGAAGCCAGCATCTTGCGGCGGAAGTTCGCCAGATCGATGTCCTGACCGGCGATGGCCTCGTAGACGTCGTGCAGCTGGCGCAGCGTGAACGTCGGCCCAAGGAGCCTCGTGGCCACATCCGAATACTCGATTTTGGACCGCAACCGCTCCAACGCGTAATCGATGATGGCCCGATGGTCGAAGGCGAGCGGAGGCAGATCGTGTTCCGGGAACCAGCGCACGTTGCCGTCGCCGTCGGCGGTGGCCCGCACGGAGACGTCACCGCTGGAGTCACTGCCGGCATCGTCCCGGCCGATGGCGTCCGCGAGGTCGCTCCCCCGGTCGACTCCATTCGCCTCTTCCCGCTCGACCAGCGCCCAGTACACGATGGACACCATCGGCAGTCCCCCATGCGAACGATCGGGATCACCGAACGTATACAGCTGTTCGAGATATCGGGGATGCAGCGCGGTGGTCGATTCCAACGCCTCGAACGCGGACTGCTCGAGCGAACGGTCGGCCCGGAGGTTTCCGCCAGGCAATGCCCAACGGCCCAGGAACGGCTGGCGGACTCGTCTGACCAACGGCAACCATAACTGCGACCGTCCTGAGTCATCCTGCGCCTCGGCATGCTCCGGCCCAAGCGCCAGAATCACCACCGATACGCCGACCTGCGGCGGCGCGCTGCGACGTTCCGATACATTGCCGAATCCCATACCGTGACGCCTCCTGCACTGCCGCCGCATACACCGAACCCCGAATCAGAGCCCAGAAGCATATGCTCTCGAGTCCTGATTCCGACCTGGTTCTTCCCTTGCCCTGTCAGCATAGCACGATTTATAGTCACCATGACTATAACTATTGTAGCGATGCTCAGATCGCGGAATCCGCATTCCCCCTCGAGCGCGCGATATCGACGATCTCCGATTCGGAAGGCAGGAATGGGGCCAACGACGGCAGCTGTTCCAAGGAATCCAACCCCATGCGGTCCAGAAACAGTTCGGATGTCGCCAACAACGCAGCGCGAGACTCCGGATCGACGCCACTCTCCCTGATCAGCCCGTGGATGCTGAGCGAACGAATCACGCCATCCGAATTGACGCCACGAATCGCAGCCACCTGGGCGCGGGTGACCGGCTGCTTATACGCGATGATCGCCAATGCCTCCAGCGCGGCTTGGCTCAGGCGCGCAGTCTGCCCATCGGTGACGACGGCGGAGACGATGGGCTCGAACGCCGCGCGGCTGGCGAACTGCCATCCCCGAGCGGTGTGCCGCAATTCAAAGCCACGCGGGCGGATGCCTTCAGACGTACTTCCGTCGTATTCCTTGCCCAGCTGCAGCAGCGCATCGTCCACCACTGATTCTGCGACCCCCAGTATGCGAGCCATATCCGCGGCGGTCAGCGGCTGGTCGGCAACCATCAGTATCGCCTCAAGGCATGCCGGCAGGCCACCGGGGAACTCCTCCACTGCACCTTCCACTGCAGGCTGCGGCGTCTCATCAACCATCAGGCAAAGTCTCCTTCGGATATGCTCACGTCACCCATCGTCTCGTCCGCACCGGGCACCCAACGCAGACGCAGCTCCTCGAACGGTCCATCCTGCCGGTATTGCAGCACCCCTTGTTTGAAGAACACCAGTACAGCCATGAAACGCGCCACCACCTCGAGTGTGGTCGCGCAATCGCGGGTCAGCGCCGCAAAGGACATGGCATGGTCGGGACTACGTTTCATGGCTTCCACCAACCGGCCCCTGACCAGTGCGGATTGTGCGCGCAGATCGACCAAAGGGACATGCAGCTGGTGCACGGACACCTCTGTGGCCGGCGCATTGGCGATCACGCGGGCTGCCAGCAAGGCCAAATCACGTGGCGTGATGGTCCATGCCAGTTCGGGCAGCATCGCATTGACAGTTTCATCCATATACGCAGGATGCGGGAAACGGCCGGCGTTCGCCGACATGGCGTCGCGAAAATCCGAAGCCACCTGCTTGTAGGCCCGGTATTGGATGAGACGCGCGAACAGCAGATCGCGTTCCCGCAACGCCTCCATGCTCTGGTCGTCAATGCGTTCATCCTCGTCTCGGGGCAGGATCGCGGCGCTCTTCGCCTCAACCAGGATGGAGGCCACGTCCAGGAACGCACTGGCCTCATCCATGTTCCGGTCGGACACACCTCCGCCTGGCGTGGCCTTGATAAGGTCGAGGCCACGCACGTACGTCAGGAATTCCTCGGTTATCGCGGACAGCGACACTTCCGTCAGCTCGAGTCTGTTGTTGGCGATCAAGCCGAGCAGCACATCGAACGGCCCTGAATATACCTCAAGATTGACTTGGAACCCCGAATCTGAGGATACGGAGGCGTCCATTACGCCACAACGCCGCGCGCCACCATCTCGCGCGCCACCTCGCGGTATTCCTTGGCCGTCTTGTGCCCCGGCGCATAGATGACGATAGGCGCCGCCGCCACCGTGGAGTCCGGCAACTTGATGGAGCGGGAGATGCAGGTGTGGAACACCTTGTCCTTGAACGCCTCATAGATGCGCTGGCATACCTCTTCGCAGTGCAGGGTGTTGGTGTACATGGTGACCAGCACACCGTCGACTTCGAGGGAGGGGTTGATGCGGGACTGCACCTTCTCGATGGATTGCATGAGCAGGGCCACGCCTCGCAGGGCGAAGAACTCGGCGGCGACCGGGATGATCACGCCGTCGGCGGCGGTCAGCGCATTCACCGTCAGCAGGCCGAGGGAAGGCTGGCAATCCACGATGATCAGGTCGTATTCGTTTTTCAGTTTGCGCAGCACGCCGTTGAGGATCTGCTCGCGCCCCACTTCGGTGACCAATTGCACTTCTGCGGCGGACAGGTCGATGTTCGCGGGGATGATGTCGATGTTCTCGAATGCGGTATGCTGCACCACGTCATGGGGGTCGACGGAGATGTCGAACAATGCGGTGTAGATGGTGTTGTCGACGGCGTTCGCGTTGATGCCCAGGCCCACGGTGGCCGCACCCTGCGGGTCGAAATCCACGATGAGCACACGGCGTCCGTACTGGGCGAGCGCGCCGGCGATATTGATGGAACTGGTGGTCTTGCCTACGCCGCCTTTCTGGTTGCACATGGCAATGACCCTGGCCGGGCCATGCTGTTGCAGTGGTTCGGGAGCGGGGAAGGTTTCATATTCACGTCCAAGCAAATCGGTAGGCATACTGTCCACCTTATCAACATCCTCGTCATCTTGAGGGGCAACGACATACGTTCCGGCCATCGGCAATGTCCCTTGACGGAACCCGTCTTCGAGCCCGTGATCGTCGCGCCAATCTTCCATCGCTGCCGTACCCTTCGCGAAAAACCTCAACCCCTCACAGACTACTCGCCGGCATCGCCCGATTTCTGGCCTCCGTATAGCCATGCACGGGCGTGACCCACCAGAGCGGAGCATGCTGCCGGCTCTGCACTCAACGCGCGCGCGGATGCGAGGAAATATACGCTTCGATAAGGTGCTCGGGGCTCACGTGGGTGTAAATCTGTGTGGTGGTCACGCTTGCATGCCCCAGCAGCTCCTGCACGGTACGCACATCCGCTCCACCCTGAATCAGATGCGTGGCGAAGGAATGCCGCAGCGTGTGCGGATGCAGCGGCCTGGTGATGCCCGCACGTGCGCCGGCGTCCTTGACCACCTCCCATATGGACTGTCGGGAGATGCGCCGGCCGCGCTTGTTCAGGAACAGTGCACGACGTTCGGGCACGCCGGACGTGGATCGCCGTTCAAGTTCACCGCGGGCGGCACCCAGATATTGGGAGAGCGCCTCGCAGGCATAACTGCCGATGGGCACCAGACGCTGTTTGGACCCTTTGCCCATAAGACGAGCCACATGCTCGTCCAGGTCAATGTCGTCAAGGTTCTCTCCGGCCGCTTCCGAGACACGGCATCCGGTGGCGTACATGAATTCCAACAGCGCCTTGTTGCGCAGCACTACGGGATCAGTGGAATCGCCCACGGCTGCGGCGTCAAGAAGCCTCGTCACTTCATCGACATTGAGCACGTCTGGCAGGGTCGATGCGCTTTTCGGGGCTTTCACCGCAGCTGAGACATCATCGGCCACCATATGCTGGCCAAGCGCGAAACGATGGAATTCGTGCAACGACGCGATACGTCGGGCCTTCGAACGTGCGGACTCCCCAGCTTCATCCAAGGATGCGACGTAATCCTCGACGGTCTTCGAGGTGATGCCGTTCGGATCGCTGATGCCTTGCGACTCAAGCCATTCCACATATTTGGCGATATCGGATTCATATGCCTTTACAGTGGCGTCGGCAAGTCCACGTTCCACACCGATATGGACGATGAACTGTTCGGTGAGTCTGGCGAAGCTGCTGGTCATGGTGCTTAATGGTATAGGGGCATGCATACGGAAAACCCCGCGGAATCGCGGGGTTTTCCTTACAGAATCAGCCCATCGGACTGTCGGCTTCACGCCCGACGTGCTTCACGCACGTCCTTCGCGGCATAGCCGCTCACCTCGGCTACCGACAGTCCACCGGACTGTCGGCTTCACGCCTCGGCAGGAGCGTTGACATCCTCAGGCAGAGCGGCCTTGGCGGCGTCGACGATGGTCTTGAAGGTCTCCGGGTCGGAAACGGCGAGCTCGGCAAGGGCGCGACGATCCAGTTCGATGCCAGCAAGGTGCAGACCCTGGATGAAGCGGTTGTAGGTGATGCCTTCGGCGCGGACGGCAGCGTTGATACGCTGGATCCACAGCTTGCGGAAGTCACCCTTGCGAGCCTTGCGGTCGCGGAAGTTATAGGTAAAGGAGTGCAGCAGCTGTTCCTTGGCCTTGCGGTACAGACGGGAGCGCTGGCCGCGGTAGCCGGAAGCCCTCTCGAGAACAACGCGACGCTTCTTGTGGGCGTTCACTGCGCGCTTGACACGTGCCATAATCTATTCCTCAGCTTTCTGAAAGTCTTATCTGGTTTGGTATAAGCCCGAGGCTCACTTCTGCAGCAGCTGCTTCAGCTTCTTGGCCTGGCCACCGCGCAGCACGGCGTCAGCGGACAGGGCGCGACGCTTGCGAGCGGACTTGTGCTCAAGGTTGTGGCGCATAGCGGAACCGACCTGCATCACCTTGCCGGAGCCGGTGATACGAACGCGCTTGGAAGCGGCGGAATTAGTTTTCATCTTCGGCATTGCTGCCCTCCTTGCTGGTTTGCTTCTTCAAATCGGAAGTCTTGGGAGAAATCGAGGCATTGGCGTCGGCGATGGCCTGAGCCTGAGCCTCCTGCTTGGCGGCAAGACGCGCAGCCTGACGAGCCTGACGCTCGGCGCGGGATTCTGCTCCGCGTCGACGCTGCTCGGACTGGGTGTGCACCTTCTTGCCCTTGGGTGCCAAGGTCATGATGATGTTGCGTCCCTCCTGCTTCGGCTTGGACTCGACGGTGCCGAATTCCTCGACATCGTCGGCCAGACGCTGCAGCAGTTCCACACCGCCGATCGGGCGGGAGATCTCACGGCCGCGCAGCATGATGGTCACTTTGACCTTGTCGCCGCCACTCAGGAAGCGGACAACATGACCCTTCTTCACATCGAAGTCGTGATCGTCGATCTTCAGGCGGAAACGAATCTCCTTGATTTCCGCAGTGCTCTGATTGCGACGGGCCTCACGGGCCTTGATCTTCTCGTTGTACTTGAACTTGCCGTAATCAATGAGCTTGGCGACCGGAGGCTTCGCGTTCGGCGCCACCTCGACGAGATCGAGGTTCGCCTCTTTGGCCAGGTTCAGCGCGACTGTGGTCGCGATGACGCCCACCTGCTCGCCCTTCGGGCCGATCAGGCGCACCTGCGGAACGCGAATCTCGTCGTTAATACGTGGTTCGTCGCTGATGATGACTCCAATCCTCTGCATGTTTCTACACGGGACCCGCCTTGAATTCCCATCAACATATCGGATTCACGACAACATCGAGCCCGCATGAGGCGAGCATCATCATCCGCGACACTGTTCGGCATCGCAAAAGCACCGGATTACGCTAACTGAATCAATCGCCGATATACCTACCGACAGCATCGCATGCGCAATCATTGAGGCCGTTGCCTTGAACCCGAGACCTTGACAGGTTTCCAGGTGGGGTTACCCCGCTTTCTTGATTTCTCAAGCCAAAAGAGAAGCTTACCATAAGGCAAGACAGATCGGAGCCGCGTGTCGCCCTCATGTAGAGGACGTGCCGGTCGCCTGCCGAGATTCGCCTGGGCGGTCCGCCGGGTAACCCTGTCTGGGTATCTTACCGGGGCAGAACCTGTCTGGATACAGCCTGTCTGGATACAGCCTGTCTGGATACAACCTGTCTGGAGACAACCTGTCTGGAGACAAACCTTGCCGAAGCAAAACCTCAATCAGATTGTGCTTCCACCCCTCGGGCAAGCCACAAGCGAGGTTGTTTCTTGACTGGCTAGAGGTTTTGCCTCGCTGAGAAGGGCACAGTGGAGCAAGTCATCGGTCGCGCCGAGGTTCCGCCCCGCTGACGGACTGTAAGCGGAGCGAAATGCCAATCGGTCCGAGGTATTGCCCCGCTGACGGGCTGCAAGCAGGGCATGTTTTCGGTCAATCCGAGGTTCTGCACCGCTGACGGACTGTAAGCGGAGCGGGATGTCGGTCGTGCCGAGGTTCTGCCCTGTTCGGGGATGCTTGGCGGGGTTGTTTCTTGGTCGGCTAGAGGTTTTGCCTCGCGGACAAGTCGTGAGAAAGTCGTGAGTGAGGCGGATACATGGTCGATTCGAGGTTTTGCCTCACTGACGAGCTGTAGGTAGGGCGGAATATCGGTTGAACCGAGGTTCCGCCCCGCTGAGAAGGGGACAGTGGAACAGGTCATCGGTCGCGCCGAGGTTCTGCATCTCTTGGGGTTGATCGGCGTGGTTATTTCTCGGTCGGCTAGAGGTTCCGCCCCTCTGACGGACTGTAAGCGGAGCGGGATATCGGTCGCGCCGAGGTTCTGCATCTCTTGGGGTTGATCGGCGTGGTTATTTCTCGGTCGGCTAGAGGTTCCGCCCCTCTGACGGACTGTAAGCGGGGCGGGATATCGGTCGGCTAGAGGTTCTGCACCGCTGACGGGCTGTAAGCGGGGCGGGATATCGGTCGGCTAGAGGTTCTGCACCGCTGAGAATAGGACCGCGGAGCAAGTCATCGGTCATGCCGAGGTTCCGCCCCGCCGACGAATTGCGAGCGGAGTGGAATGCCAGTCGGTCCGAGGTTTTGCATCGCCAGTGTTCTGTATCACACATTTGTTGACAAAATGACTACCCGTTAGTTCCGCTTCACGGGAGGACAGCTCCCCTGACAAGGGAACCGGAAATGCATTCAAACGAATATCTGGCACAAGGCATTAACTGTGCATGAGGTCACTGCTGCACCGTATTACTGCACCGCGCTACTGCACCGTATCACTGCACCGCACGCAGCAACCCGCCGATACCTTCTGTCTGCAGGATCTCGCGGTATGGACCGGCTTCTTCGGCAATGAGCTGATCGATGGCCCGCATGCCGAGCACCTCCACCGGAGCCTTGTCGTCGGTGAGGATGAGCGAGGAATCCGTTGGTTGCGCCACTGCGGCGAACCGTCCTGCGACCTCACCCATGTACGATTCCAGCGATGCGCTGCCGGTCCGATCATACGTGATGTCCTGCAATGTCTCGGACCGTGAAACCTGTTTCATATCGCTGGAGGGGATCTCTCCATCCGCTGTGTCTCCATCGCCTGCCCCCGATGACTTTTTCGCGAACAGCTCGCGGTTCGTGGTGTTCGGCACATCGGCGGTGAGCATGTTCTCATGGCCGAACACGCTGGCGATGGTGCCGGCAAGCGCCTCGTTGATCGAACCGGAACCATCCGACACCATGTTCATGTTGACCACCATCACACCACCGGGGTTGAGGTGCTCGCGAACCATGGAGAAGAATTCGGTCGAACTCATCTGGAAAGGAATGGTGATGTCCTGATAGGCGTCCACCATGATCACGTCATAGCGGTCGCGCGAGGCGGCGAGCCATGCGCGCCCGTCGTACGTGGAGACGGGAACATCTGCGGGCTCATCGAAATACCGTCCGGCGAGATCGGTGATCTTCTGGTCAATCTCCACCCCGGTGACCTTCATCCCCGGATAATACTGTCGCAGCTGACGCGCATAGGTGCCTGTGCCCATGCCGAGAATCAGTGCGGACTCCGCGTTGTCGGCGAGCGCCGGCGTGGCAAGCGCCGTGTCATAGTACATGCCTGTCAGCCCGGGATCTTTCATGGTCACGGATTGCACGCCGAAGAGCACGTTGGTGGACAGAATGGTCCGATCGGATAGGTTCTTGACCTGCAGATAGTTGTAGATGGACTCCCCCTCATAGGCGAGGTTGGTCTCCCAGAACGCGAATCCGGTGAGCGGCGAGACGCAGCTGGTAACGATGAACACCACCGCCGACACCGCGCATGCCACACGATGCGCCTTGATCGAAATGAAATACACCAGCGGAATCAACAGCAGCACACCGGAGAAAATCAGGAAGCTGACGAATGTGCCCACTGCGGGGATGGTGACGAACGTGGGCAGGAAGGTGCCGAGGATCGAACCGATGGTGTTGCAGGCGGACAGCCGGCCCACCACGGAGGCGTTGTCCTCCGGCGAGGTGGTGGCGAATTTGTTGAGCCCGGCGGTCACCGTGCCCAGCAGGAACAGCGGCGGCACGAAGATGATGGCGCATGAGATGAACGCCGCGATGATCAGGAAGTTCGTGGACACCGTGACGATCAGCAGTCCGGAGATGAGCAGGATCAGGTATTTGCCCACCAACGGTATGAGCGCGATCCACACGGCGGCGACCATGATGCGCAGGTAGAGCTTGTCCGGGTTCGGATCCCGGTCCGCCCACCGGCCGCCGAACACGGCACCCAAGGCAAGCGCGATCATGATGGTACCGATGATGATGGTCCACACGATCTGCGAACTGGAGAAATACGGTGCCAGCAGTCGCGAGGCGCCGAGTTCGGCGGCCATCACCGACATACCGGAGAAGAACTCCGTGACGTAGAGAAACACCTTCGACTTGAGAATCGGCCTTTCGCTCGCCTCGGTGATATGTGCCATGCCCGCTCCTGTTCCGCTCATACGTGGTCCACTGTTGCGCAAGCCTAGCAGCATGACGGTTACAGTTGGCAGTATGACTGATGATTGCGTGATTTTCGGAGCCGGCGAATACTACGACACCCCCACGGTGCCGGATGGGGCCTTCGTAGTGGCCGCAGACGGAGGGCTCGACCATGTCCGCGCACTCGGGCTTGTGCCGGATGTGGTGGTGGGGGATTTCGACTCCCTTCAGGGTCGCAGGCCCGATTCCGACGCCCGGACCATCGCACTGCCTCCGACAAAGGACGACCCCGACATGCTGTCGGCGCTGAAGATCGGCTGGGGCGCGGGATTCCGCCGGTTCCATATCTGGGGCGGACTCGGCGGCCGGATGGACCACACGATCGCGAACATCCAGCTGATGGGTCTGCTCGCCCGGCATGGAGCGACCGGCTTTCTGCACGGCGATGACACCGTGATCACTGCGATCTGCGACGGCGAGCTGGCATTCCCCGCCCAACCGGTGCAGTGCAGCGGACGCATGGTGTCCGTGTTCTCGCTGTCCGACGTTTCGCTGGGCGTGAACGAATCAGGGCTGAAATACGAACTGCATGACGGCACGCTCACCAACACGATGGCGCTGGGGCTGAGCAACGAGTTCCGCGACGGCACCGCCGCCTCCATCAGCGTCACAAAGGGCACCCTGATCGTCACCTTCCCGATTGAGGCGGGGATGCCATCGGTCTCCCACTGCCATGACTTCACCGGCGATATCGGGCAGCTGGACACCACAATATCCGCACTTCTGGTACGTGAATGACGCCAAGTATGGCGGCCGTCCCCGCCCTTCCGTCCCCTTCCTCACGGCATCACATCATGAACGTTCGGAAAAGCCCGCGAGAACAGGTGGCACAGCGGATGTGAGCGTTCACAAATTTTTGGGTATTTTTTGCCCGAAACACACGTACGGCCATTGCTTTGTGTACACAGTCGGCATTACAGTAACAACTGTTGGTAAACAACGGCGCGGTATGCGCACAGCGCATGTCCGCCACCCTACAAGGGAGAATTACATGACAGTTAAGATTGGTATCAACGGCTTCGGTCGCATTGGTCGTCTCGCCTTCCGTCGCATCTTCGAGCTGCAGGCTCGCGGCGGCCAGGCTGGTGACATCGAAGTTGCCGCCATCAACGATCTGACCACTCCGGCCACCCTGGCTTACCTGCTGAAGTACGATTCCACCCACGGCACCTTCCGTCACGACGACGGCACCCCGGTCGACGTCAAGGCCACCGAGGACTCCATCGTGGTGGACGGCAAGGAATACAAGGTGTACGCCGAGAAGGACGCCAACAACATCCCGTGGGTCAAGAACGACGGTGTCGAGTTCGTGCTCGAGTGCACCGGCTTCTACACCTCCGCCGAGAAGTCCCAGGCCCACCTGAACGCCGGCGCCAAGAAGGTTCTGATCTCCGCCCCGGCCAAGGATGACACCACCCCGACCGTCGTGTTCGGCGTGAACCACGACATCCTCAAGGCCTCCGACAACATCGTGTCCGCAGGCTCCTGCACCACCAACTCCATGGCCGCCATGGTCAAGCTGCTGGATGAGAAGTTCGGCATCCGCGCTGGCTTCATGACCACCATCCACGCCTACACCGGCACCCAGATGCTGCTGGATGGCCCGCGTGGCACCAAGTCCGGCCGCAACCTGCGCGCCGCCGGCATCAACACCATCGCCCACTCCACCGGCGCTGCCAAGGCCATCGGCAAGGTCGTTCCGTCCGTGAACGGCAAGCTGCAGGGCCACGCCCAGCGTGTCCAGGTTCCGGATGGCTCCGTCACCGAGCTGACCACCGTCCTGAACAAGGAAGTCACCGCCGACGAGATCAACGCCGCCTTCAAGGAAGCCTTCTCCGACACCGATTACTACGGCTACAACGATGAGGGCATCGTGTCCTCCGACATCCTCGGCGACACCCACGGTGGCGTGTTCGATCCGACTCAGACCGACGTGAACAACATCGACGGCCTGACCCTGGCTCGCACCGTCTCCTTCTACGACAACGAGTACGGCTTCACCTCCAACATGATCCGTACCCTGCTGTACTTCGCCGAGATCTCCGAGTGAATCATCGCGGTTGACGCCGCATAGGTTCGCAAGAGAACTTGCGTAGTGAAGCCCCCGCTTCGAGCGGGGGCTTTTTCGTATGAGCATTCGCAATAAAACACTTCGTAGTAGGACACTTCGTAGTAGAACAGGAACCATGGCAAAGAAGAACAAACATGACAAGGGCACGGGTTCCACCCCGGCGACCGTGCAGCTGGAAAAGGCCGGCGTGGCGTTCCAGCTCTACGAATACGAGCATTCCAATGATCATATGGACGATGGCTATGGCGTGGAAGCGGCCACCAAACTCGGTTTCGACGAACATCAGGTGTTCAAGACGCTGATGGCGGACACGGGCACCGAACGGGTGATAGGCGTGGTGCCGGTCAGCGGGCATATGGACCTGAAGGCCCTGGCTGCCGCCGCCGGCGCCAAGAAAGCCACCATGGCCGACCCGAAGGTGGCCATGCGTGAATCCGGCTATGTGGTCGGCGGGATTTCGCCGTTAGGACAGAAAACACATCACAAGACCGTGCTGGATGAGAGCGCGCTGCAATTCGACACCATTCTGGTCTCAGGAGGCAAACGCGGACTGTCCGTAGGCGTGAACCCGCATGATCTGCTCAAGGTCCTCAACGGTATCGCCGCCCCGATCGGCACGTGGTAGGCGCTACCGCGACCGTGAAGGCTTCCGGCCGCGAAGCTCGGACGACTGAGCCGTCAAACAGAGAGTCCAGTGGACTCTCTGTAGGCGAAGTGAGCGGGCGCTACCGCGACCGCGAAGATTGCCGTCTGAGTTCAGACGGCAATACAAAATGCATATTCTCCTTGATGGTCTCCACTGATTTCACGCCGGTGAAACCCAAATCACGTAATGCATCGATGACGCCGGACACCAGCTCTTCAGGTACTGAAGCACCGGAGGAAACACCCACGTTCTCCACATCCTGGAACCATCGGGCATCAAGTTCACCAGCATCGTCCACACGGTAGGCTCTGCCTCGACTTCCCAACCCTTCCTGGGCGACCTCCATCAACCGCACGGAATTCGAGGAATTGGCAGACCCGACGATCACCACGCAATCGGACTGCTGGGCCACGAGTTTCACCGCGGCCTGACGGTTCGATGTGGCGTAGCATATGTCGGAACTCGGCGGCTCCTCGATCCACGGGAAACGCGCTTTCAACGCCGCGATGGTATCGGCGGTCTCATCCACGCTGAGCGTGGTCTGGGAGAGCAGCACCAGCTTCGTGCCAGGCGTGAAATCCAATGATGCCACGTCATCGGCATGTTCAATGAGATGCACATGCTCCGGGCTCTCCCCTACCACACCGACCGCCTCATCGTGGCCCTTGTGACCGATATAGATGATCTCATAGCCTTCGCGCACGAACCGCAGCACCTCGCGATGCACCTTGCCCACCAGCGGGCAGGTGGCGTCCACGATGTGCATGCCGCGTTGTCTGGCTTCCGCCACGACCTCGGGCGACACGCCATGCGCGGAGAACACCACCGGAATACCCGCCGCCGCAGCTTCGTCGGGAATCTCCGCGAGCTCCTGCACGAACACCGCACCCTGGCCGGCGAGGTCCTCGACCACATGCCTGTTGTGCACAATCTGCCGGCGCACGTACACGGGAGGCAGCCCATCATCGCGGTGCAGTTTCCCCGATGACTCCGCGGCCTTGAGTATGGTCTGCACGGTCAGGATCGCACGATCCACGCCGGCGCAGAATCCACGCGGGTCGGCAAGCACCACACTTCTGGACATAATGGGGAACCTCCTGAACGTCATTACCGACTCCCAGTGTACGGCACACTCGGCGCACTCCTTCCCTGCTCTGGCATCCTGAAGGTGTCCCGCATCGCAGTTTTCCGAACCGAAGCACCGATCTTGCGCGCAATGTGATGCTCGCCACTGGCATCAGCCACGCATCAGCCACGGCAGGAACAGTTGCCGCACCGATACAGCGCAAGGATTAGACTGAACCCAGCGGTGACGAACGCCGCCGGAACAAGCCGTATCTCACTATGGGAGTGATTCCTATGACAAGCAAAACGCCACGCACGGGCAATCAGTATTCAATTCACTATGGCGACTACAGCGCCGTGATCTGTGAGCTTGGAGCGAAAATCCGTCGATTCGACTATCAGGGCACGGAGATCTTCTGCCCGTTCGGCGTGAACGACCTGACCCCCACCTGCAACGGCTACATCTTGGCGCCCTGGCCCAACCGCATCGAGAACGGCGAATACGATTTCAACGGCAAGCATTACTGCGCACCGGTCAACGAATACCATCCGGCGCCCCGCAACAACGCGAACCACGGATACGCCTACCACTACATGTGGAAGCTCGAGTCGCTGACCGACAACGCCGTGACGCTGTCGCTGCGTTTCCCGAACTTGGATGGTTACCCGTTCGATGTGACTGTCACCGTGACCTACGAGCTCGGTGAGGAAGGCCTGACCGTTGCCGTCACCGCGCGCAATGACGGCGACGAGCCAGCCCCTTGGGCCCTTGGCCTGCATCCTTGGTTGGCCAATGGAAAGCAGGGTACCACCTCGGCTGAACGTGACGCCGATTCCGCCGCATGCCGTCTGCAGATCAAGGCCGCAAGCCATGTGACGGTGAACGAGGCGCTGATCCCCACCGGCACCGAACCGGTTTCCGGCATCTACGATCTCAATGACGCCCCCACGCTCGAAGGCCGCGCCTTCGACGACGCCTGGGTGGACGTGGAACGTGCCGCGGACGGTACGACCACCACCACGTTCAGCCGTCCGGACGGCATCGAGGTGAAGCTTATCGGCGACGACACCATCAACGCCTGGCAGTGCTATACCGCCACCGGTGCACCATTCGCCGAACACCCGTATGGCATCGCCGTGGAGCCGATGACCGCCCCCGCCAACGCCTTCCGCACCGGCGACCATCTGGTGACGCTCGCCCCCGACAGCGAATACACCACTGTGGTCCGCTACGAGGTGACTCGGAAGTAGTCCGGCACGGGATTCCTCTGTAACGGCTACGGCCATGATTCCGGGGAGCCCATGAACGAACCTGTGATGCCTCCTTCCCGCAAAGAGGCAAGGAGGCATCACAAGCACACCCGTTTATCGAAATGAGACGCTTCCCCGCCGCGCCTCACAGCATGGGTGCGGTACGATTGTGAGCGGTAACAATCCACTTTCACAAAGGAGTGTGCATTATGGCTTTGAAGCCTCGCACTGGTAACCAATATGCCATCTCGTCCGGCGATTGGAGCGCCGTCGTCACGGAACTGGGCGCGAGTCTGCGTGAGCTGAAGTGGAAGGGCACGGACATCATCGTCCCCTTTGATCCGAACAAGGTCATCCCGTGCTGCAACGGCTGGGTGCTGGCCCCCTACCCGAACCGCGTGACCAATGGACAGTACACGTTCGACGGCGAGGACTACCAGATGCCGATCGACGAATTCGACCGTCAGTCCTCCTTGCACGGCTACGCCTACCGGTACATGTGGGAGCTCGAGGACCTGCAGGAATCCCACGTGACGCTCTCCTGGCGTTCCCCCGACATCGCCGGATACCCGTTCGACATCACCATCACCGCCACCTATGCGCTGGACGAGAACGGACTCACGGAGACCTTCACCGTCCACAACAATGACAACGTCAAGGCCCCGTGGGCCTTCGGCATCCACCCGTGGCTCGCCAACGGCAAGAACGCCACCGGCCCGGCGATCACCGCCGACAACGAACCGTGCCGCCTCGAACTCCACTGCGATACGCATGTCACCGTAGACGAGCACCTGCTGCCCACCGGTGAAGAACCGGTGTCCGGCATCTTCGACCTGCGCGACAACCCCACGCTGGAGGGCCGCGGCTTCGATGACGCATGGACCGATATCACCAACCGTGGCGCGGACGGCAGCACCTCCGCCGTCTTCACCCGTCCTGACGGCATCAAGGTGACCTTGACCGGCGACAAGACCATCAATTCCTGGCAGGTGTGCACCGGCAACGAAATCGGCGTGAAGCAGCGTCAGCCCGGCGTTGCCGTCGAACCGATGACCGCCTATGCCGACGCCTTCCGCACCGGCAAGGATCTGGTCGTGCTCGACCCCGGCAGCGACTACACCACAGTAATCACCTTCCAGGCCGAGCAGATCTGAGTTCGTTCGACCAAACCAGGGCACACATCGACCCTTCGGTAGACGCCACATGGACGCGCGGTTGAGAACGTCGCGCTCATGTGGCATAATTCCGTAGGCTTATTGATTTTCAGTAAAGGAGTCCATCATGGGCATGCGCGGACGTAAGCGCAGGGATCGTCGCAAGAAGGCCGCCAACCACGGCAAGCGTCCTAACACCTGATCCTTCGCGTTTCTCATAAACGCCGAAAGCCCATCTGAGCAATCAGATGGGCTTTCTTGTTATATATCGCACCAGCTATGCGTAATGCCGTCCTAACTAGCAGGCAGTTCCTTCGATGGCATCGCCAATCACCGGTCTTCGCCGCAGCAATGATCAAGCGTGGCCTTGAGCTTGGCCATCAGGCATTCCGGAGCCACATCGGGGCGCAGATAAGCGCGCAGCGCGGCGATCAGCGCCTGTTCACGGGCATCGCAGCACGTGGCCGGGTCGAAGCACTCCCCCGCAACCTGATCGGCATACGGTTCACCCGTCTGCTGGGCGGCGGATCGCTGGGATACGGTGTCCGCCGAGCATGCGCAACCGGAGGCATGGTCCCCCGAGCAGCATTGGCTCGTGGTGATATGCACTTCCGTCCTGCTGACCACTCCGTCCGAAGCACTGGTGATGGAGATATGACTGGTTTCCACATCCGGCATGACACGCCGCAGATTCCGATCGTTCATCACATCTCCTTTCCTTGTACTCCATTATGGACCGTATCCGCATGGGCATGCGGTTGTTCAGGCAACTTCGCGGATGGTGAACTTGAGCCTTTCCCCGTATCGTCCTCCACGTACCCGCGCTCACGCGCATATTCCGCCAATTCGCGTTTGAGCTGCGTACGCGCACGATTGAGTCGGCTCATAACCGTGCCGATCTTCACGCCTTGCTCATCCGCCACCTGCTGATAGGATTTGCCGTCGATAGCCGCATCGATGAACACCTGGCGGCGTTCCGGCGACAGCTTGGCGAGCGCCGCCATGATCTCCTCGGGCGCGAATGCATCCAGATACTCCTCCTCGGCGGATTTCAGCCCATCCGACGAGTGTTCGGCGGCGTCATAGATGTCCCAGTCGTCGTATTCGCCGGTGGAGTCGTTGGCCCGCTGGGGTCTGCGCTTGGATTTGGCGTATTGGTTGAAATAGGCGTTGCGTTCGATGGTGGTCATCCACGCCTCGAAGTTCGATCCCGGCTGGAAGGTGTCGAACGCCTTGAACCCTCGTTCGAAGGTGTCCTGGACAAGATCCTGAGCATCATCGGGATTGTTCGTGAGCCGCATGGCCTGACGGTATAGGGCGTTGACCGCAGGCATCGCGAGCCGTTCGAATCTGGCGCGCCTGTCCGCCATGGATTCCCCTGCGGCATGGCCTTCGGCCGTACCATGCGGCAGGCGTTGTTCCCCTTGCTTCCGAGGTGTTGCAGATGCTTGCTTCGTGCTTGTCACGATTGCTCATTGTAACCAAATCATGTGCCCATATCGTGGTTGATACTCGGTGGGTCGCCTCACACGGCGGACCGCCTGTAGAATGACTATTCGGTTAGAAACAGGGAGAACATGTTATGGCATTGACTTTGGCCACGGCCGCCGCATTGCTCGACGAGCACCATCTGCTGCGGGAGATCATCCAAACGAACCAGTGGACTGACAACGCCGAGGACATCGCCGGCGCCAGCGAACCGTTCAGCGCAATCACGTACGATACGCGCAAGGTGGCCGAGGGAACACTCCTGTGCTGCAAGGGCCGCTTCAAGGCCGAGTATCTGGCCGGCGTTGACGACGCAGGACTCGCCGCCTATGTGGCCGAAACCGAGTACTCTACCGCGACCCATGCCCCCGGGCTGATCGTCAACGATGTCCGCAAGGCGATGAGCCTGCTGTCCGCAGCGTTCTACGGCCGTCCGCAGGATGAGCTGACCGTGATTGGCATCACCGGCACCAAGGGCAAGACCACCACCGCATACTTCGTCCAGGCGGTGCTCAACGCGTATTCCGATGGCAGATGTGCATTGTTCTCATCCGTCGACAATTGCCTAGACGGCCACACCTATGTGGAATCCGATCTGACCACGCCCGAATCGATGGATGCCTTCCGCATGATGCGTGAGGCGGTCGGTAACGGCATGAAGTACCTGGTGATGGAGGTGTCCTCCCAAGCGTACAAGGTGGAACGTGTCTATGGGCTGACATTCGACGCTGGCGCGTTCCTCAACATCTCTCCCGATCACATCAGTCCAATCGAACACCCCACGTTCGAGGATTACTTCTATTGCAAGCGTCAGATCACGCGCCACTGCCACACGTTGGTGCTCGGCGCGGACTGCGCACATGCCGACCTGATTCGTCAGGACGCCTCGGCCGCCGGTGTTCCGGTCACCACATTCGCCACGCACGATATCGACGATCAGGGCACAGCAGCCGATATCACGGCACTGCCTGACACGAGCACAGGCTCCGGATATCTGGTCCGCGAACACGGGACACAGGTCGGCGATTTCTCATTGGAGCTGGAGGGCGAGTTCAATGCCGCCAATGCAGCAGCCGCCATCGCACTGACTCGGGCAGTCGGCGTGCCCGCCGATGCCAAAGCGTTCGCCGCGTTGGAACATGTACGAATCTCGGGACGTATGGAGCATTATGAGTCCGGCAATATGGTGGCGTACGTCGACTATGCACATAATTACGTGAGCACGAAGACCTTGGTCGAATTCGTCGCGAACAAGTACCATGACCGCAATCCCCGTATCGTCCTGGTCACCGGCTCGGTGGGAGACAAGGCCGTCGACCGGCGCGAAGGCATCATCAAGGGCGCGCAGGATCGTGTGGATCGGATCATCCTCACCTCGGAGGACACCGTGCACGAATCCATGACCGACATCCTCAATGAGATGAAAGGATACATTACGAATCCGCATGTCGAGTGCAGCATCGAACTCGACCGTGCCAAAGCCATCGAGGATGCCGTGGTTGATGCACGCTCCCATGCCGACAAGCTGACCGTACTGCTGGTCATCGGCAAAGGCGAGGAGCGTTGGATCAAGGTCGATGGCAGGCATGCGCCATACGAAGGCGACGATCATGTGGTCAAACGACTGTTCGGCTTGATACAGGACTGATTCAGGGACTGAGTACAGAACAATACAAGGCATACAGAGTATCCATAGAGAGAAGGAGCGACCGTTGATCGCATTGGAACACGTCACACTTGCAGCCATGGAACACGCAGCGGCACAGGCCGGCATCATCCTGCCCATCGAGCAGACTGAGGCATGGGGCAAGTATCAGGCCAAAGTTCCGGGACGCCACCCGTGGGGCGCATTCCTGATCCGCCGCGACAATGAGCTCATCGCCGTCATCTCCCTGATCGACTACGAGACCCACGGATATCATTATCTGCGTTCCCTGCACGGGCCGGCGTGGAAGACCAAGCCCAGCCAGGATGAAGAACGCGAAGTGGTGGACGCATTGGCGAAGGCTGTACATGCCAAGGATCACAAAGTGGCGTTCCTGCGCGTGGATACCTGGTTCGAGGACGGGTATTACCGCGTGCTGTCTACAGTGCCATACGATCAGACCGTCATCGTCGACCTGACCGGCGGCGACGACCAGATCCTAGCCCGCATGCGCGCCCGCGGACGCCAGAACGTGCGCAAGGCGTTGCGGGAAAGCCCCGCCGTCTGCGCCGATGAGACCGAGCAGGCCTCCCACTCATTCGACGAATACTATGACGTGATGGTCGATACCGCCAAGCGCGATGGATTCGCACCGGCACCGAAGCAGGACTACGAGGACATGCTTCAGGAACTCGGCCCCGAGCATTGCCGCCTGTTCGTCAGCCGTATCGACGGCAAGGTGGTCAATTGGTGCCTCGTCACCCTCAACGACAATCGTGCAGTGTATTACTACGGCTGCATGAGTACCGCCGTACGTCGTCTGCGTGTGCCGGACAAGATGTTCTACCATATCTTCTGCACGTTGGGCGCACAGGGCGTCCAAAGTCTCGACATGATGGGCATCGGTTCGGATTTCGCGCCATCGCTCAAGGGTTTGAACCAGTTCAAGACCAAATTCGCACCGGATATCACACCGGTGGCCGCCGGCCATGACATCCCGATCAAGCGCGGTTTCTACGGTCTGTTGCGCTTCATCCAGAAGCTGCGCAAACGCGGCAATGCCGAACACTGAGCATCGCGGATCACCAATCTGCATTCAGGCCACGTTCAGGATAGTCCCAGTGATATAGGAGACAAATCGAACCTCATACCTATGCTGGTTCTGCACAATACTGCACGGTTACATGAAACCTGCTAGGTGGTGAAGGGGTGAAGAATCATGCTCACTGTGGTCGCAACGTCATTCCAGGACATCCACGAGGAGACCGAAGGGTGCGACATCACGCTGCCCATCGAACAGACCGAGACCTGGGCCCGATATCAGGACACGATCGACGGACGCCGCTTCTGGAACGCACTGATGATCATGGATGGGGGGAACGCGCCGGTGGCCATGCTTTCCCTGATCGAATACAGGACGCATGGCTACCGGTATCTACGATCCACGCACGGTCCGGTCTGGACGGTTCTGCCTAATCCTGCACTGGAGCGCACAGTGATCAACGCGCTTGTCGAATATGTGCATCATGAGGATCCAGAAGTGGTGTTCCTGCGCATCGACACATGGACGACGGCAGGCACCAAACCGGTGCTGTCCACTGTGCCATATGACCGAACCGTCATCGTCGACCTGACCGGCGGCGACGATCAGATCCTGGCCCGCATGAAAAAGCGAGGCCGCCGCGACGTGCGCAAGGCGTTGCGAGAAAGCAGGGCGGTATGCAGGGACGAGACCACTGAGGCACTCACCGATTTCAAGGATTATTACGATGCGATGGTCGAGACTGCGCAACGTGACGGATTCACCCCAGCACCGATGAGCGATTACACGGATATGCTCAAGGCATTGGGTCCCGATCATTGCCGGCTGTTCGCCGCGCGGATCGACGGACGTGTCGTGGCATGGGCTATCGTCACCATCAATCACGATCATGCCGTGTACTACTATGCCTGCTCCCGTACTGAAATACAGAAGGATCTTGTACCCGATCAATTGCTGTATTTCTTCTGCTGTGCTCTGGGACAGTATGGTTGCACGCAGATCGATCTGATGGGCATCGGCAGCGATTTCGCACCGTCATTGCGATCATTGAACACGTTCAAGACCAAGTTCTCTGAAGATGTCGAGCCGGTAGCGCCTGCGCGGGACGTGCCGATCAGGCGCGGCTTCTACGCCGCACTCACTGCATTGCAGCATATGCGCCGCCTGCTGAACCGGTAGAGGCGATCCCAAAGGCATCTGCCGTGATCACGATATCCCCTACCGTTCGAGCTTCTGGCTGATGACCGCGGTGACGCCGTCCGCGCGCATGGTGACGCCATAGAGCGCGTCGGCGATGGACATCGTGCGCTGCTGGTGCGTGATGATGATGAGCTGCGCGTGGGTGCGCAGCTCATTGAGTGCATTGATCAGGCGAGTCAGGTTGACGTCATCGAGCGCGGCCTCCACCTCGTCCATGACGTAGAACGGACTGGGACGGGCGGTGAAGATGGCGAACAACAGCGCCAGCGCGGTCAGCGAGCGCTCACCACCCGAAAGCAGACTCAGCTGCTTGACACGTTTGCCGGCAGGACTGGCTTCGACCAGTACGCCGGTGGTCAGAAGGTCTTCCGGATTGTCCAATCGCAGTCTTCCGGTGCCGCCCGGGAACAGCGTGGCGAACACCTTCTCGAACGCCGCGGCGGTATCGTCAAACGCCGACTTGAACACGGTGATCATCGTGGAGTCGAGGTCCTTGACGAGCTGCATCAGGTCATCGCGCGACTTGACCACATCGTTGCGCTGGTCGTTGAGATACTTGTTGCGTTCCTCCAATGCCTCATATTCCTCGGTGGCCAGCGGATTGACTTTGCCGAGCGCCGCCAGGTCGCGACGGGCCTTGTCCAGCCGCTTTTTCTGTTCCGTACGGTCGTATGGCACGGTTTTGAAGCGATGGGGTTCATCCTCATGGACCGTCCCATCGGCCGGATCCGCATCCAACGGCACAGGCCTGCCCTCATCATCCAGTACAGGCACCGGCCGATCCGGACCATAGTCACGTACCAGCTCCTCAAGCGTCAGGCCCAGCTCGTCCGAAACCTTCTGCGTGAGCTGACCGTATTCCGCAGCCAGACGCTCCCGGTTCACATCCAGCACATGCTCGCGAGCGATCAGATCGGCGACTTTCGGCTCGACCGCATCGCGCTGTGAACGCAGTGCCCGGAGCTCCTGATCATGCGCTGATGCGGCGTTCTGCAAACGGTCGCGTTCCGCTGCGACCTCGTCGAGAGTACGTTCCACCATCCCGGCAACGCTGCGTGCATCGCTGGCCACAGTTTCAAGGTGTGTCGCCTGCTCGCGTCGACGCTCGTTCAACGATTCGATCCGTGCACGGCGTTCTGCGGCCTCTTTGGCGTTGTCGCGCAACAGTCCTGCCTGACGGTTCAGCGATTCGAGTTTCCTGCCCGCCTCCGTCCAGGTGATCTTGGCGGTGACCTCACGCTCCCTTGCCGCGGAAAGCTCATGCTCCAGCATTTGCTCGCGCTTGCCCAATTCATCGAAGTCGGCATGCCCGGAATCCGGTTGCTGTGCGGCGTCAAGCGCTGCGGCAAGATCGTCGAGTCTGAGTTGGTGGTCCTCACGACTCGACGCGGCATCGGCGGTTTTCCTGTCCATCTGGTCAAGCTGGCGGGCGATCGAATCGACACGGCCTTCTGCGGATCTCATCGACCGCTCGGCCTGTTGCGCTTTGAGCCGAGCTTCCGTTCGAGCGGCGGATTCGCGGTCGACCAGCCGGGCCGCCTCGTCACGTGCGGCCTTGGCTGCCTGCACTTGTTCGGCGATTGATCGGCTTTCTTCCTCCAACTGTCTTGCCTGTGCCAGCGCTTTGTCCCGTCGGGCGGCCAACGACAGGTCGGACTGAGACGACGTCGACCCTCCGGATGCCGCCACGCCATAGACGAACATCTCCCCCTTGCTGGTGACCGCACGCGTCGCCTCGCCTGATACGACAATGTATTGCGCCGTTTCGATATCAGGAACCGCCGCCACATCATCCAGCAGCAGGCGCACGGCGCGCACGACGGCTTCGGCCTGCATCCGATCGGCGGCATCCGAATTGGGAACCACCAGATCGGCCAATGACTGATAGGCCTTTGAGGCTTCACTCTTCGACCGTGTCTCGGGCTGCGGACCGGTCGCGGCGTCATCTTCCAACGCTGCGGACAACACCACCGCCTTGCCCAACTTGTCAGTACGCGCCTTTTCGAGCGCATGGAGCATGTTGCCGGCTGTCGGCACCACGATGGCGCTGGCATATTGATCGAGAGCATGCGCCACCGCGTCTTCCCATCCTTCAGTCACATGGATGAAGTCGGTAAGGCGGCCCAACGCTGAAACCTTGTCGTCCCGTTCCAAGGCTCCCGATGCGTTGCGACTGTCCAAGGTGTCGGACAAGGCATCCGCCTTGGCCTTCAGGGAGATAATCCGCGACTGGATATCCCTCTGACGGTCGGTGATCTCATTGAGACGATCACGACGTTCAGCGAGCGCGGCCCTGGCGTCATCCAACGCGGTGCCACCGTCATCGGATACTGCCTCGGTTTCATCACGCAATGCGTTCAGTTGAAGCTTCGCCTCGTCATACTGCGAAGCGAGCGCGGAACGTTGATCCGTATAATCCTTGGCACGGCTTGCCGCAAGCTGTACTGCGGATTCCTCTCGGGCGATGAGTTCCCGAAGTCTGGATATCTTCGCATCATGTTCTTGGGCTGTTTTGCGTAATTCGGTGAGTGTCTGGCGCGTCGACGCGAGTTTTCTCTCATTGTCAGCGCGTTCCTCCGTCGCCTTGTCGAACGCCAGACGGGCGTCGGACACGATTCCCGACTGAGCCTGAGCCTGAGAGTCCAATTCCTCGGCCCGTTTGTTCAGCATATCCGGGTCTTCCCCGAAATTGGCGACGATCTGCCCGGCAAGCGAGCGCGCACGTTCATCGGCAAGCTGCGCAATCGAACGCAACCGTTCACGAATCTGTGAACAATCATGCCAATACTGGTTGGCTTTGGCTATGGCGGGGCTTGATTGCGAACTCAACGCCTCGACCTGATCGATACGCACTTTGACTTGTGCGAGTTCGCGCTGCGCTTCGGCAAGCTGTTCCCGCACCTCGCCGAGTTCCTTGCGTACCGCGTCACGCTGTTCCGCCGAACGTTGGGCATCCTCACCATACAGGCGGGCCTGCGCGTCGCGCACGGTCACCTGGATGGCGTCGGCTCGTCTCGAAATGCGCGCCTGCCTACCGAGCGGCCCCATCTGACGGTGAATCTCACGCAGCAGGTCGTCGAGCCTGTTGAGGTTCGTTTCGGTGTTCGCCAGCTTGCGCAGCGCACGTTCCTTGCGCTTGCGATGCTTCAGTATTCCGGCGGCCTCCTCGATGAAGGCGCGATGCCCGGATGGGTCGGCCTTGAGAATGGCGTCCAGTCGTCCCTGTCCGACTATCACGTGCATCTGTTGGCCCAGACCGGTGTCGGAGAGCAGTTCCTGGATGTCCAGCAGCCGGCATGCCGACCCGTTGATCGCGTATTCAGAACCGCCGTTGCGGAAAATCGTGCGGGATATGGTGACTTCCGTGTAATCGATGTCCAGCATGTGGTCTGAATTGTCGATGGTCAGACTCACCTGCGCACGGCCGAGCGGCGGCCTGGAGGATGTGCCCGCAAAGATCACATCCTCCATTGACGTACCGCGCAGGTTCTTGGCACCCTGCTCCCCCATCACCCAGGTCAGCGCATCGACGATGTTCGACTTGCCGGAGCCGTTGGGGCCCACGACTGCGGTGATTCCCGGCTCGAAGCGCAGTGTGGTGGCCGATGCGAAGGATTTGAAACCGCGCAGGGTGAGTTCTTTGAGGTACATGGGTACAGACCGTTTCGCTGGACCATTGTCACATGGACGGAACCGATGGCCGTCACGCCTGATGGCGTGACTCGCCGGTGCTGCCGCCGGTCGGATCCGAGTCGGAATCCGACCCGGCAAGATGCTTCAGGCCGAGGACATCGAATACGTCGAAATCATCGGGGCTGACCGTGTCTTCGAGATTGTCGGCCGCCTCCTGGGTGGCGGCGTCCGACTGTCCGTCGACATCGGAATAAGCATCGGAATCGCCGGAGTGGGAATCATCGGGATCGACCGACGGCTGGTGGATGCGCATGGCCTGCTTCATCGTGGGGCTGGCATGCTCCTCGAGCATAGCGCGCGCGTCGCCTGCGGTCACGAAACTGCCGCAGATGAGCACACCGTGGCCGTAGCCCACGCCGAGCTCGTCTTCCGCATCGACCATGTTGACGGCGGTCTGGATGGCATCGGGCAGGTTCGGTTCCTTGACCACGCGATCGCGGCCGAAGACATCGACGGCGAGCTTCTCCAGATCATCGGCCAGCATCACACGGTCACGCCATGAGTTCTCGGTGACCACCACGGAGCTCAGGATCGGCTCGAGCACGCCAAGATACTGTTCGACCTGCTTGTCTTTCATCATGGCCACGACGCCGACCAGCTGCTTGAAGTCGTAGTTCTCCTCGATGGCCTTGCGCAGCGCCTCGGCGGCGTTCACATTGTGCCCTCCGTCGAGGATGATGGTCGGCGAGGTGCGAATCTGCTCGATGCGCCCGGGAATCCTGACCGAGCTCAGGGCCTCGGCCACCAGATCGCCATCCAGCGGACCGTTGACCGGAATCACCACTTCGGCGGCGGCGAGCGCGGCGAGCGCGTTATGCGCCTGATGCTCACCGAACTTGGCGATTGGTACACCCTCATAGGTGCCGTTCGGTGTGGTGAGTGTGGCGACCTGACCGCCGACGGCCGGCATGCGGTCGGAGACGGTCATCTCATACCCGTCGCGAACCAGTGTGGCATGGTTGCGCTGCGCCGCCTCCTCGATAATCGGCATCACGGCCTCTTCGTGCGGCTGTCGGCCGATGATCGCCGTGCAATCGGGCTTGATGATGCCGGCCTTCTCGCCGGCGATCTGCTCGACCGTGTCGCCCAGCCACTGCATATGGTCCATATCGACCGGTCCGATGATGGCGGCATCGGCATCGAGCACGTTGGTGGCGTCCCAGGTGCCGCCCATGCCCACTTCCACAATGGCCACATCCACTGGCGCATCCGCGAACTTCCAGATCGCCATGGAGGTGAGCACCTCGAAGAAGCTCATCTTCGGCTTGCCCTGCTCGGCCATCTTGGCATCCACCAAGGCCACCAGATCCTTGATCTGATCCCAGATGTCGATGAAGTCATCATCCGAAAGCTGCTGGCCGTCGATGGCGATCCTCTCGTTGATGCGTTCGAGATGCGGCGACGTGTACAGTCCGGTGCGCATGCCGTAGGCGCGGCAGATGGCTTCAGCCATGCGTGCGGTGGAGCCCTTGCCGTTGGTGCCGGTCACATGGATCACACGGAACGACTGCTCCGGGTGCCCCAACAGGTCAAGCATCAGGTTCATGCGGTCCAGATCAAGATTCGTGGTGTTGTGCTCGGGCGGACGGCTCATGATGTCCAGCTCGACGTCCCTCATCGTCTCGTTGTTCCTGTTCGGATGCTCGAATGACATACCTTCTCCGGTCCTCCACGCTTGTGCGGTCTGCTGTTTCCAAACTCCTCCATCTTAGCCGTCAGGGTGGCTTACGCCGATCATGCCATCAGCTCATGGCATATCCGCCGCCCGATACTGCCTGCCACACCTCCCGGCGCATCTTCCGGCGCGTCATGTCGGCGCATCGTGCCGGATAGTGCCGACGCATCGTGTCGTTATCTCTTATCGATTCCACCGATTCCACCGATTCCACCAATTCCACCAATTCCACCAATTCCACCGATTCCACCAATTCCACCGATTCCACCGGTTCCACCGGTTCCACCAATTCCACCGGTTCCACCAATTCCACCAATTCCAGCGACGCCAGCAGGGCAGGGACTGGCCATCTTCCTTCGGAAAACACCCCTCACCGCAGTCATCTGGCCAGTTCATGTCACGGCTCCTTCGCTGACGGGCTCTCAGTGAAGGAGCCGTGACATGAACTGGCCAGATGACTTCGCCAAGGCTTCTCATCGACGTAGAAGGGCCAGTCCTTGCCCAGCTCCCATCGCCAGACGGCTCCCAGTGAAGTCAGCCGGCCAGTACTTGCCCGCATGGCTTCACGACACAGCAGTCAAACGGCCAGTACTTGCCCAAACAACTTCGCCGCCAAGCCTCAGCAGCAGTAAGAAGGCCATATCCTGCCCATAGGCCTTCGCTGCGCAGCAGTCAAGTGGCCATTCCCTGCCCTATAAACGTCACAGCCAGCACCAGCCACAAGCCAGTGGTCTGTCTCGCAATTGGTTGAGCGGTACTGGCCCCCTCTGATGGACGTTGCCGTGAAGCAGACAGCGGAGCTGTCTGTAGGCAACGTGCGAGCCGACAGGCGAGCCAGCAGGATGCCGCGCGTGTAGCGCGTCCGTGATTGCGGGACCGGTGCCGTGAAGCAGACAGCGGAGCTGTCTGTAGGCAACGCGTGAGCCGCCAGGCGTACCAGCCAGATGCCGCGCGCAGCGTGTCCCTGATTGCGGGACGGGCTGTCAGCGAAGCTGACCGGGAGAGAAAAACCGAATCCCTCAATTATTTACGAGACAGACCACTAGCAGCACCAGTCACCAACACAGGATATACGCCCGACCGTCAAGGACAGCTAACACGCATGGCAATCCGTCGCCCCTCGGTCGTGCCTCTCGAAATCGAGACACTTCGACAATTCCTTGCGATACAGCCGATGTGGATAACTCAACATGCTTTCACGCTCCAGTCATAGACCGCGATAATGGCGGAATACCAACGATTCAGGCATCCAAGCCTTGACCACGGCGAAGCTGGAACCACAATGGTCACTCACGCTTGCCACCGCATAGCGGCACATCATACGGTCGAGTTCATGAAAACACACAAGACAGTAACGCAATTGATCCATACCGCCCAGTCACAGCAGCGATGCGCGTATTCCACTGTGCCCGCTTATCAACTGGCACTACAACGACGCGCCAAGGCAGGCGAATTGACAAACACCTACAAAGGTTCGCCAAGCCTGTATGCGGACACCACGTACTGGCTATCGCTCACGCCTCCCGAACGCACCATGCATATAGCCAAAGCGCTGGGCGACGCCCATCCGCATTGGATCTTCGGAGGATTGACCGCCGCAACAGCCTATGGTTTCGAACACCAATGGTGTCTGCATCAGGGCTCGATCTCGATCATGACGACAGGTCACGGCACCCAACAACGCCATAGTCAACTGAAACGCGTATACATGCCCAATGCCCCATCGCTTGCCGTACGAGAACCAACTACCGGACTGCTGGTGACACCGCCCGCCAACACGCTCATTGAATGCGCACGAACCTACGACTTCCGTTTTGCGTTGCCGCTCTTCGATTCGGCGCTTGCAAAAGGAGTGAGCGCAAACGACATCACCCAGGCATGCAGCACCATGTGCGTGGACTACACGCCGGTCTTCCGACTGCTCCGCCACGCCAATCCACGTAGCGAAAACGGCGGGGAATCATTGGCCCGCGGCACGATGATCGAAGAACGTTTCGCGATACCCGACATTCAGGTTCCGGTACAGGATCCGAAAAACGGTGCGGAATACCGGGTTGATTTCGTATGGCGTCTTCGCAATGGACGCATCGTGGTCGCTGAATATGACGGCTCGAGAAAGTACGTCGACCCATCGATGACCGATAGCCGAAGCATCCATGAGACAGTGGCCAAGGAACGTGAACGGGATTCAGGGCTGAAACGTGCCGGAGCAAGTGAAATAGTGCATCTGACGTACGCGGAAGTCTATGAAAAGACGCCAATGAACATGAAGCTCCTGCGCGCCGGTATCCCCCAGTTGGATGGAACGGCGGAGAATCGCTGAGGGCAATCGCCACAGGCAGCAAGGCAGGAAGACTGAAGAGAGAGCAGTGAGGGAGAGCAGTGAGGGAGAGCAGTGAGGGAGAGCAGTGCGGGAAGATTCAGCCTACGGACACGGATTCGTCCGGGTAATGGATGGCGACAGCCTCCCGGGTTTTGTTGATGGCATAGACGATGGTCATAGGGCCGATGCGTCCGAAGAACATGACGCATGCAAGGATGAGCATGGTGGCGGGGTTGTTCGCGTCCGCGACCCCTACCGTGTACCCGCCGAGGCTGAAGGCCGAGCAGGTCTCGAACAAGGCGTCGGTCAGGGAGCGACCGGTCACCTGCATCAATGCCATAGATGCGACGAACACCACGAGAGCACATGCCATCGTCATGCTGATGGCCGAACGCACAATGCGTCCGGGAATGCGCTTGCGGAATGCGGTCACCTCATCACGGCCACGGAACGTGGTGATCATGGTGAGCATCAGCACCGCGAACGTGGTCACATGGATGCCGCCCGCAGTCGAGGAGGAGCCTCCGCCGATGAACATCGAAACGCTCATATACAGCTTCGTCTCATCGCTCACCCACGGAACCCACGACAGGTCAAAACCGGAGGAGCGCGGCATCACCGCGGCGGACAGTGCACCGCGCAATCGTTCCGAAGCATCCGCATTGGCGAACAGTGCGGGATTGTTCCACTCGTCGGCCAGGAACCACAGCAGTGAGACACCGACCAGCAGGAAGGTGGTGGCCAACGTGAGCTTGGTGTGCAGGCTCCATCGACGAGGGGCGATGCGGCGGCGAATCGACCGCCCGATCTCCAGCAGCACAGGGAAACCGAGTGTGCCGAGGAATGCACTGATCATCACCGGCATGCCCACCGACCAGCTGTTGATGTACAGGCCGGAGGCATCCGGCGTGAAGCCGGTGTTATTGAACGAGGAGACCGCATAGAACAACGCCTCCCAGATCGCGGTGCGCCAACGGTATCCGGTGAATTTCAGCAGACTGGGCAGCAGCACGGCGAAGGTGACCGCCTCCATGATGAACGTGGTGGCGAACACCACGGCAAGCACGCCTTTGACTTCGCCGAGCTTGGTGACGCCGACTTCGCGCGCGGTCAGCAGCTGCTGGGAGATGTTCATTTTCCGGTTCAGGAACAAGGTGATCATGGCCGCGAACGTCATCACGCCAAGCCCGCCGAGCTGGACGCCCACGAGAATGATCGCCTGACCGAACACCGTCCAATGGGTCGCTGTGTTCTCCACCGGTATGCCGCAGGTGGAAAGGGCCGAGACCGCTGTGAACAGGGCGACCAAAGGCGATGTGGAGCCGGGCTCGCGTGAGGCTGCAGGAATGAGCAGCAATACCGTGATCAGGGCGACAAGCCCCAGAAAATATGCGATAGTGAGCAGGCCTGGATGGCTGAGCATACGCTCCGGCAGCGGCAGCCCGGCATTCGGCCGTGGCTGATGGAACCGCCCTACTCCGTCATTCGCTTTGCGCTTTGCCTCCACAATGCATCATCCTATCCGGACGCCGTACAAGGCTGAAACCATCGTCCGCCCTATACATGCGAGTGGCATATTTTGAACTGGTACCGCCGATACCGCATCCGTCGTTGCATCGCGGACTACTATGGGAGCCAATGCCATCAACAACGAACCGTACAAGGAGCGTTCATGAGTGAAGTGATCACGGACAAGGACAAGGAGTACGAGGCCGAGGAGCGCAGAAACGCGCCCGGTAACGATCAGGCCATGAGCGATCGCGTGAACAACCGATCGCTCCGTCCGCGTTCCGAAGCGTTCAAGGAGTTCATGAAGACCGGTTGGGCGGATGACGAGCCGGATATCAAGCCGCTGGAATCTTCCAAGTTCACTCCTCAGCGTCTCGAGGCGCTGGGCAAGTCATTCCCCGGAGAGCGCCTGGTAATCCCCGCAGGCCAGCCGAAGGTACGCAACAACGACTGCGATTACGCATTCCGTCCGGATACCACGTTCGCCTATTACAGCGGCCTGGGCATGGACTATGAGGCGGGCGCGGTCCTGGTGCTGAACCCCGTGGACCCGGATTCCCCCGAAGCCAAAGCGGGTCGTACCCATACTCCGGAACTGTTCGTGGCGCCGCGCGCCGACAATTCCACCACTGATTTCTTCATGAATGCACATTATGGCGAATACTGGGTAGGCCCTCGCGCCGGTCTCAAGGAAATGACCGCCATGACCGGTATCGAGACCCACGATATCGCGCAACTGGCTGACGCCCTGTCTAAGGATGTGGGCCCGGAGGCCGGTGCTGTTCGCGTGCGCGTCATCCGCGAAACTGATCCCGCGATCACATCCCTGGTGGAGTCGATTCGCGAAGCCAACGGTTCCGATGACCCGGACAAGAACTCGGCCGCTGACGACAAGCTGCACGAGTTCGCGGCCGAAGCTCGCATGGTTAAGGACTCCTATGAAATCGGCGAACTGCGCAAGGCAGTGGACGCCACCAAGCAGGGATTCGACCGGCTGCTGGCCACGCTCCCTTCCGCTCTCGACAAGCCCCGCTCCGAGCGCATCCTCGAAGGCGCTTTCAACGCGGTCTCCCGCGAACTGGGCAACACCGTAGGATACGATTCTATTGTTGCGTCAGGCCCGCACGCCCCGATTCTGCACTGGATGCGCAACACCGGCGTGGTGAAGAGCGGCGACATGCTGCTGGTCGACGCCGGAGTCGAAGTCGATTCGCTATATACTGCGGACATCACCCGCACCTTCCCCACGAATGGCAAGTTCACGGATTTGCAGAAGCGCCTGTATCAGGCGGTGCTGGATTCCCAGCAGGCCGGTTTTGAGGCAGCCAAGCCAGGAGCCACCTATTCGGATATCCATCATGCCTGCATGCGCGTGATCGCCGAGCGTCTCCATGAATGGGGTCTGCTGCCGGTCAGCGTGGAGGAGTCGCTGTCCCCCGAAGGCCAGCAACATCGCCGTTGGCTTGCATGCGGAGTGGCGCATCATCTCGGCCTTGATGTGCACGACTGTGCGCAGGCACGCTTCGAGGCCTATCAGGGAGCGCCGATTCGTCCAGGCATGGCGTTCACCATCGAACCGGGACTCTACTTCCGTGAGGATGACCTGCTCATCCCGCCGGAATACCGCGGCATCGGCATCCGCATCGAGGATGACGTGCTCATGACCGAGCACGGCCCCGAATGGATATCCGCAGGCATCCCGAAGCAGATCGACGAGGTCGAACAGTGGATGGCCGAGCGCGCCGCCGCTTCCAAGTGACGTCATGAGGCTCCCTACAGTTCATGCGTCAACAATTCGCTGACGCATGGACTACCCCTCAGACCCGCTTCACGGGCCAGCTCCCCTGACAAGGGGAGCCAAGAATAACATCAATGAACCTCTGATGCAGGATACTAGCGAGGGAGCCTTGCTGCCCTATTACTGCGAAAGGAAATGACATGCCAACTCCGGAATTCGTACTCGAACTGAGGAAAAAGATCGGCCATGCTGAGCCGTCAAACGGGCAGCCCAGTGGGCTGACCGTAGGCGAAGTGAGCGGCTGCACCACAGGCAGCCGCGAAGGATCATGGCCGATCGAAAGGATATGACATGCCAACTCCGGAATTCGTACTCGAACTGAGGAAAAAGATCGGCCATGATCTTCTATGGCTCAACGGCGTGACCGGTTATGTGCTCAACGAACAAGGACAGCTGCTGCTGGGCCGTCGTTCGGACACCGGCGAGTGGGCCATGGTCTATGGCATCAACGAGCCTGGCGAGCAGCCGGCGGACACAGTGGTGCGCGAAATCAAGGAGGAGACCGGCGTGGATGCCGTCGTCACCGATCTGGTGGCGGTCACCTCATCGGACAAGGTCATCACCTACGCCAACGGCGACAACACCATGTATATGGATCATTCGTTCCTCTGCACGGTGAAGCCGGGAGGCAATAACAAGCCATTCGTCGGCGACGAGGAAAGCCTCAACGTGGGCTGGTTCGATCTGGATGCGCTCCCCCAGCCCCTGGCCGCGAGCACAGTCGAACGACTGCAGCTGTTCAACCGCTACCTCGAGAACAAGAAGCACGGCGATGCTCACGCCCTGTTCCAGTTCGACGGCGAGCAGTACTGATAGCGGACTGATACCAGCTGCAATACCGATATCGGCTATCGGAATCGGATCTGCACTCACCAGCCAAGTCCGAAACAATGGGCTCCCCTCGCCTGAGGGGAGCCCATTGTCGTCAGCATCCCGAGGAAACCGAACTGCTTCTCCGGCTACTTGATCCGACGGCCCGCGCACCAGACGTGCTCGGTCTTCCAGGTCAGCGGATCGAGCACGTTGATATCGGCGGCGAAACCGGGCGCAATCAGGCCAATCGGTGCTCCGGTGACCTCATTGGGCCTGTCGAAGACGAAAGCCTTCGCCGGCGTCAGCGTCGCGGCCTCGACCGCAGCCACAGGACTGATGCCGAGCTCATTCACGGCACGGCTCACAGCGCCTTCAAGCAGCAGCGTGGAGCCGGCGATGGCGCCGTTGGAGACCAGTCGGGCGTGGCCGTCCACCACATTCACATCCAACTCTCCAAGCTTGTAGGCGCCATCCGGGCAATCGGTGGCGGCCATGGCATCGGTCACGAAGGCGATGCGGTGTGGAGCGAACCCGAATCCGAGCTTGACCATCGGATTCTGCACGTGGAAACCGTCATTGATCAGTTCGATGGTGACGCGCGGATCCTCCACAGCAGCCGGGATCGGGCCCGGGTTGCGATGATGCAGCCCGTTCATCGCATTGAACATATGCGTCATGATGCCCGCCCCGGCATTGAATCCCGCCTGTGCCGTCTCATAGTCGGCATCGCAGTGCCCCACAGCGGGGACCACTCCGGCGGCGGCGAACTGGCGGATGGCTCCAATGCCATGCGGCAGTTCAGGGGCGATGGTGATCTGGCGGATGCATCCGCGGCTGCCATCAGCCGCGCCGGACGCCTCGAGCATCTCATCGACGATTTCGGGAACCGGATCCTTCAGGCATTTCGGGTCATGGGCACCCTTGCGCGCCAGTGCGAGGAACGGCCCCTCCAGATGGCATCCGAGGATATCCGGACGGCCGGAAGCCATCTTGTCCCGCACGGTGCGGATGTTGCGGCAGATCACGTCGACCGGATTGGTGATCAGTGACAGCACCTGTCGGGTGGTGCCGTGCACGGCATGGCCGGTACGCGCCACATCGATGCCTTCCGGACCGTCGTCGAAGCTCTTCTCCCAAGCGCCATGCGCATGGATGTCCACATAGCCCGGAACCAGAATGCGGCCATCGGCATCCAACACTGAACCATCACCGGAGACCCCGGCAGCGGCGCAGGCTTCCGAAAAGGCGCTCTCATCGGTTCCGGTCGCCACAATGACGCCGGACGCATCGGCCACCATCCAATATCCGCTGCGTTCTCCGCGCGCATCCACTTTGCGCGCGTTGCGGACGGCAAACGCTGACGGCGCGCCTTCGAGCGCAGCGGTAACCCGTGTAACGGTCTCGGTCCTATTCGACATGTCTCCATGCTCCTTCCCTGCATATGACGCAGGCCCTCAATGCGTATCGCCCTTGGAACCGCAGCCGGCCATCTTCGACGACAGCATCCGGTACGTGTGCGATGGCAACTTCCACGTCACATTCTGCTACGCTTCGCCCCGACGCTCCAGAAGGCACGCTGGCTCCTTTTTGTTAATGTTAGTTACAATTTTGGACTTGCCTGAAACCGGTGTTTTCAGCGCATGCGCTCCTGAGATCTGAGGTAAAAACTGGTTAAACGTTAGTGAAGTTTCGTAACAGAATCAACGGTGAACGGACTTCAGCATACGGCCCTCACGCACAATACCGGAAGCCGTTGCACGGACCACATGTTCATCCAGAAGGGGGAATGCATGTCGCTCTTTGGAGTCGCCTCACCGTCACCGATCCGCCCGGCCAAGGCCTCGCCGGCAGACGTCCGGCGGAACAACCGCAGGCTCATCTTCTCGCTGCTGTTCCCCACCAACCAGTACTCGCGTGCGGAACTCGGGCGCCGCACAGGACTGAGCCGGGTCGCCGTCTCGGACGTGGTCAACCAGATGCTGGGCGAGGGGCTACTCAGGGAGACCGGGCAAGCCCCCAGCGGCGGTAAAGGCAAACGCGGCACGCTGGTCAGCGTCGACATCGACCGGCTGAACATCATCAGCCTCGACCTGGCACAGGAGCACATCCTGCACGGCGCAGTCACCAATCTTCTCGGGCAGTCACTGCGTCACGCGGAAATCACCGTGAAGGAAGACACCCAGGTCTCCATCGAGACGATCAGCGAACTCATCGAGAAGATGCTGTCAATGGCATCAGGAGAGGTCATCGGCATCGGCATCGCCTCGCCGGGCGTGGTGGACGGAGGCACCATCAGGACTTCCACGTTGCGCGGATGGCACGATTTGAATCTCGCCGAACCGCTGCTCGACACCTTCGGCATCGACGTGACCGTGACCAATGACGCCACAGCCGCGATGCTCGCCGAACGGTTCTTCGGGCAGGGGGACCCTAACATGCTGTTCGTACGCATCGACAGCGGCATAGGCTCCTCCATCCTCATCAACGACGCGCCCGTCACCGGCGAAATGCATGCGGCAGGCGAGATCGGCCATATATCGATCGATCTCGACGGTCCGCAATGCCCCTGCGGCAAGCGCGGCTGTCTGGAAACCATGATCTCAGGCAGCATCCTGAGGAAAAAGCTGGCCAACGCCAGCGAGTGCCAACGAATCGCCATCCTCAGCCAGGCCGGCAGACACCTCGGACAGGCGCTTTCCATGCCGGTCGGTCTGTTGGATATGGCGGACGTCTGTGTCTATGGATGGCCCGACATCGTCAACGACACATTCATCGACGCCACACAGTCGTACCTTGATGCCAGCACATCCTCGACATTCCATAAGCACACCATCGTGCGACGGTGCGAATGCGGCGCGGACATGACCGTCCAAGGCGAGGCGATCGCCGTACTCTCCGATTATCTCGGCTACTGAGCGTTTCACGCAATCCGCATCCGGCACAGCCCAGTCCCGCCATCACCTCAACGCCGCATGCATCCTGCCCTCAGACCGCGACCGCCGCGCCAATGGCGCCGACGGGTCGGTCCAGCGGCGCCAGCCGCAGCCGGCCCGGAAGATCCAATCCCGCCAGGAACCGGCATTGCCCCTCCCTGCGGCGCAGTTCCGAGGTAATCACCTCGACCAGGGGCTTACCGGTCTTCGCCATGCCGCCGCCGAGCACAATGACGTCCGGATCCACTGATTGAGCCACGATCTGAATCGTGTCTCCGATGGCCCGAACCACCATGTCCAGCACATCCACGGCCTTAGACTCGCGCTTCCTCGCACGTCGGATCAGGTCCGGCATCGCAGGGTCGGCCTCAGGCCATAGACGCGCCACTGCGGAACCGGAGCATACCGTTTCCAGACAGCCATACTGTCCGCACGGGCACTTGAAGCGATGCGGCTCAACGGGGATATGCCCTACCTCTCCGGCGGCTCCGCTGAATCCATGCAACACAGCACCATCCTGCACCAGACCGGCAGCAAGTCCGGTGCCGAAGTTCAGGAAAGCCACGGTGCCGGGAAGCCCCTGCGTCCCGCCAAGCACCGCAGCCGCGCCCAACGCGGCGGCGTTCACGTCGTTCTCCACATGGGTCGCGACTCCGGTACACGCTTCAACCAGCGGCCCCATGTCCAAGGAAGTCACCGACAGGTTGACGATGTTGTCCACATGCCCGGTCCGATGATCCACCCGTCCAGGGGTACCGATGCCGATGGAGGACACATGCTGGAAATCGCCACCGCACACCCGTGCGGCCGCGGACACGATGTCCTCGATTACGGCCTCGTTGCCCGGCCGTGCGGGAATCCTCGCCGACTCACACACGAGGCCGGACGCGTCCAACCGCACCGCCTCGATCTTCGTGCCACCCACATCGACGCCGATGCGGCTCCTATTCGCATTGTCGACCTGCTCAATCATGGCCTGGCTCCTTCAGCTCCCCGTTGAACCAACACTGTCATGCATACGCGCATGATTCCATGCGCAAATCCATGATCCCAGTGTGCCCCGGAGTATTGACAACATTCTTAACAAATTAGCAAACAGCACACGATTCCGCGACACGCCGAACGTTGTTAATTGATTGCGTAAATCAATTAACAACGTTAATATCTTAATTAAGTTCAGATTCAAAGCTGATGTTCGACGACGAGCGGACGTGATCACTCGCAAGGGAGCAGATAAGGAGGACCCATGGCATTCGAAGCCAAACACGCCACTTCGCAGGCCAGCGTCTCCGAGTCCAATCGCTCCCGCATCCTTCAGCATCTGTACCACCACGGCATCAGCTCCCGGGCGCAGATCGCCAAGGCACTGGATCTGACCCCCGCGGCCATCACCAAAATCACCGCGCGTCTCATCGAGGCGGGGGTCATCGAGGAGACCGGAGACATCGAAGGCTCCAAAAACCGTCGGTCCATCGGCCTGAAGCTCGATACCACCCAGTTCCATATCATCGGCGTGAAATTCGCGCGCTCGCTGGTGCAGATCGGCGTATTCGACCTTCGCGGCAACGCAATCTCCCTGGAGTCATTGCCCACCGTATACGACGACACCATCGACGACACCGCCATCATCATCCACCGCCGTCTTGCCGAACTGATCGACACCGATCCGACCATCGTGGCGATCGGCATGGCCGTGCCGGGACCATACCTGCGCAACGAGGGACGCACCGCCGTGGTATCCAGCATGCAGGGCTGGCGCAGAATCAACTTCGTGCATGAATTCGGGTCCGCCTTCCGTGTGCCGGTGTTCGTCGAGCAAGACGCCCGCGCCGGAGCATTGGCTCATTTCCTGTTCGACCCGGCAGTCAAATCCGACGAGAACCTCGCCTACTACCTCATCGGCGAAGGCGTCGGACTCGGGGTCATCGAGAACGGGCGCCTGATCAATGGCCACCTCGGCGCGGCCACGGAAATCGGGCACATCTCCATCGACATCAACGGCAAACCCTGCGACTGCGGCAACATCGGCTGCCTGGAGCGCTACTGCTCCACCCCGGCCATCCATGCCATGCTCATCGAAGAAGGCACCGTCATCCCCGAAGCCTCCGTCATGACACACACCGATGCGGCACGGGCACTGTTCGCCAAGGCCCAGGACGGCGACGCACAGGCCGTGTCGTTGGTCAAATCCATAGCACGGTATGTCGGCTACGGATGCGTCACCATCTTCAACGGCTTCAACCCCGAACACATCATCATCGGAGACATCGTGGCCGAAGCAGGCACGATGCTTCTGGATACCGTGCTCGACACGGTCAAAGAACGGTCCATCCCCGAGATCTTCACATCCACCTCCATCACGCTGTCCACACTGTCCGCGGATGCCGCCGTCTCCGGCGCGGCAGCCGTGGCGGTGACGGAATTCCTAGAGCACCCCTCGGTGTTCTTCGATGTCTCCTAGGTGCAGGATTCGCACCTCCATACGATTCTTCACATCTTCATACACATTGATCACAACCCAATGAAAGGAACCAACCATGACCACCCCAATCGTCCTCAGCCTCGGCGAGCTGCTGTGGGATATGCTGCCAACCGGCAAACGAGCGGGCGGCGCCCCCGTGAACTTCGCCTATCACGCGATGAAGAACGGTGCCGAGGGCTGGGCCATCAGCGCGGTGGGTGAGGATGAGCTTGGCGACGAGCTCGTCGCCAAGGCGGACGAAGCCGGAATCAACACCGTGATCCAGCGCAACGCCTGGCCGACCTCCACCGTCGAAGTCGCCCTGAAGAACGGCATCCCGGAGTACACCATCGTCAAGGGCGTGGCATGGGACCACATCCTGTACACCCGCCAGCTCATCGACGTGGTTTCCAAGGCGGACGCCATCTGCTTCGGCACCCTGGCGCTGCGCTCCCCCGAGACCCACGCCACCATCACCGAGCTGCTCAAGCACACCAAGCCAGGCGCGATGAAGTTCTTCGACATCAACCTGCGCGGCGACCACTACTCCAAGGAGCTCATCCAGGAGCTGCTCGGCTACGCCACCGTGTTCAAGATCAACGATGAGGAGCTGCTGCTCCTGCGCGACATGTTCGACATCCGCGGCACCTCCGGCGAGGACGCCTCCCGCTGGTTCCTCGACGAGTTCAATCTGGACTACGTGATCCTGACCGCAGGCTCCGCCTACTCCACCATCATCTCCCGCAAGGGCGAGTCCTCCACGCTGGACACCCCCCATGTCGAAGTGGTGGACACCGTCGGTGCCGGCGACTCCTTCTCCGGCACCTTCACCGCGCGCACGCTGCTGGGCGATCCGCTTGCGGTCGCACACCGCAAGGCCGTCAACACCGCGGCCTATGTGTGCACCCAGTCCGGCGCATGGCCGGCGTACCCGGAGCAGATGCCCGATTACCTCGCCGAAGTCGGCAAGTGACCGACATCCCTCCGGCACAACCAACCCAACCAATACAAAATCCATATCCCATAAAAGGATCGCGGTCCCTCTGACCTGTGATTCCATTCGATCGAGGCGGGAAACAGAACAACGTCGTTCCTTTCCCCGCCTCGTTCGAGGTCGCTCTCTTCCACTCTGGAACCTCAACGACAATCAACCCACCATCAATTCAAAGGAGAAACCATGTCCATTCGCGACACCGTCACCGGAGTCCAGCACGTCGGCATCCCCACCACCGACCTCGAAGGCACCATCGCCTATTACGAGCGCCTCGGCTTCGAATGCCTCGGCATCTACCCCAACGGCGAGGACCGCTGCACATTCCTACGTCTGAACAATCTGACGCTAGAAGTGTGGACCATGGACCCGACCCCGATGGAGAACGGCGCGATCAACCACTTCGCCCTCGACTCCACCGACATCGAAGCCTCGTTCGCCGAAGCCCAGAAGCTCGGGCTCGACTTCGTGGAAGGATCCATCCAGCACATCGACACGTTCTGGGAGCACGGCATCCGATACTTCAACGTCCTGGGCCCGAACCACGAGGTCATCGAGTTCTGCCAGATCATGTAGCAGGCCCACGACGGCGACGGCTCCGGGACCTGCACCGCCCCGGCGCTGTCGCCCGAAGCCGCATCCATACCATCACCGCATGCGAATGCCGCATCACCGCGCGCATTCGCCCATATCAATCGCCATACAGCTTCACGTCCATACACAACCAAGAGATACATAACCAAGGGATACACAATCATGGACAACACCTCATCCAAGAAAGTGGCGTGGGTGGAAAGCCCCGACGGATACCTCGACCGTACGCCAGTACTGCAGTTCGCGATGACTTCGGTGCTGTTCGCCTTCTGGGCGATCGCCTCGAGCCTCAACGACGTGCTCATCACCCAGTTCAAGGCCGTCTTCGAGCTGTCCGACATGCAGACCGCGTTCGTGCAAAGCGCGTTCTACGCCGGTTACTTCATCATCGCCATCCCCGCATCGCTGTTCATCAAGAAGACCAGCTACAAGATCGGCATCATGACCGGCCTCGCGTTCTTCGCGCTCGGCTGCTTCATCTTCTTCCCCGCCTCGCGCCTCGTGACCTACGAGGTCTTCCTGTTCGCCATCTTCGTGGAGGCCATCGGTCTGAGCTTCCTGGAGACCTCGGCCGACACCTACGCCACCTTGCTCGGCCCGAAGCGTCTGAGCACACTTCGCCTGAACGTGGCGCAGACCATGAACGCGCTCGGTCTGCTCACCGGCATCCTGCTCGGCAAGTATCTGGTGTTCCAGGACTCCAACCTGCACACCGAGATGGAGAAGCTGCGCAAGACCGATCCGCAGGCCGCCATCGACCTCGCTTCGGAGCAGCTTGGGCGCACCCTGCAGCCGTACATGGTCGTCATGGCCATCATGCTGCTGTTCATCGTGCTGTTCGCGATCGTGAAGTTCCCCAAGTGCCGTCCGCAGACCAAGTCCGGCGATGTGGCCAAGGCCACGTTGGGCGAGACCATGACATACCTCGCCCATAACGGACGCTTCTGGCAGGGCATCCTGATCCAGTTCATCTACATCGGCGCCCAGACCGGCATCTGGTCGTTCACCATCCGTCTCGCGCTCAACGTATCCGAGAAGGCGGGCGCGCCGATCACCGACCGCGACGCCGCGAACTACATGATCGTCAGCTACATCATCTTCTTCGTAGGCCGTATCTCCGCAAGCTACCTGCTGTCCAAGTTCCGCGAGACCCGCGTGCTCGCGGTGTATATGATCGCAGGCTTCGTGGTGCTCGTGGGCACGGCGTTCGTCCCCGGCATGGCGTCCGTCTGGCTCGCGGTGATCGTGAGCCTGCTGCTGGGCCCGGGCTGGCCGACGATCTACTCGCGTACGCTCAAGACCGTCGAGGACCGTCGTCACACCGAGACCGCCGGCGCCATCATTGTGATGGCATTGGTCGGCGGCGCGATCCTGCCGATGGCTCAGGGCGCGCTCTCCGACGCGACCACCATGCAGTTCTCGTTCATCCTGCCGGCCATCGAACTGCTGATCGTGGGCCTGTACTTCGTTTCCGAATTCAAGCGCGACAAGTACACCCCGGCACAGCTCAAGGAGATGACCGAAAAGGGCGAGATCGCCAACTGACCGTCATCTGCCGGCAGTTCCGGTTCCCTGATTCGGCAAACAGGTTCCCACTGCCCGGCCCCGCTATCTAGTCCCACTGTTCCAGCCCCGCCTTGGCGGGGCTTTTCTTATAGCGAGAACCATTGGCACGGCGACAGTAGGACACCAATGCGGCACCAATGCCGCGTCAACAGAAGAGTTGCGAAAACGTTGGCGTGTCAACAACTAAAGCGGTTTAGAATAATCCGTGTTCCATACGAGTATCCCCAAGACAAAGAAGTTGGATTATATGACAGATATCGCAGTACCGAAGTCGGTGCAGGACTTCATGCGTCACATCACCGACCTGTGCGGCAGCGAACATGCCGATTGGGCGGAGAACTTCAACGCCTGCTTCGCCAACACCCTGACCACCACGGTCAAGCGCCATGAGGACGGCACCACGTTCCTGCTGACCGGCGACATCCCCGCCATGTGGCTGCGCGATTCCACCGCGCAGGTCCGCCCCTATCTCGTCATCGCCAAGGACGACCCGGAGCTGGCCGACATGATCTGCGGATTGGTGCGACAGCAGTTCCGCTACATCAACATCGACCCGTATGCGAACGCCTTCAATGAGGAGCCCAACGGGCACACATGGGACCCCAACGACCAGTCGAACTTCTCCAGCCCCTGGCTGTGGGAACGCAAGTACGAGGTAGATTCCCTGTGCTATCCGATCCAGCTCGCATGGCTGCTGTACGCCAACACCGGACGAACCGACCAGTTCGACCAGGAGTTCGTGGACGGGGTCGCCAAGATCCTCGACGTGTTCGAGACCGAGCAGGACCATACACGCTCGCCGTACTTCTTCATCCGCGACACGGACATCCCCACCGAATCCTTGGACAACGACGGCCGAGGCACCCCGGTGGCCGTCACCGGCATGACCTGGTCCGGCTTCCGTCCGAGCGACGACGCCTGCACCTACCATTATCTGGTGCCGTCGAACATGTTTGTGGTCGTGGTGATGGATTACCTGGAGCGCATCTTCGGCGGCGACATCCTCGACGACCCGCAGGTCGTCTCGCGCGCCCATGCGCTGCGCGTCGCGGTGCACGACGGTATCGAAGCCTACGGCAAAACCAGGAATCGCAACGGCGAGACGATCTACGCCTTCGAGACCGACGGACTCGGACACTACAACATCATGGGCGACAGCAACGTGCCCGACCTCATGGCCGCGCCGTATCTGGGATATTGCGAGCCGGACGACCCGACCTACCTAGCCACCCGCCGCACGCTGCTGAGCGACGAGAACCCCTACTACTACGAGGGCACGTACCTCAAAGGCATCGGCTCCCCTCACACGCCGCCGAGATACGTGTGGCCGATCGCGCTGGCGGTCGAGGCGATGACCAGCGGAGACAAGGAGTACGAGGCCCATATCCTCGACCGTCTCGTGGCCACCGATGCCGGCACGCATCTGATGCATGAAGGCATCGATGTGGATGACCCGACGAAGTACACGCGCGAGTGGTTCAGCTGGTCGAATATGATGTTCTGCGAGCTGGTCATGGACTATTTCGACATCCGCGTCAAGCGGTGATCAACGACGATTCGGATTCTTGATCAGAGATAACAGGAAACAAGGAAAGGCAAAGCAAATGACCACCAATCCACGTTATGTGCTCGGTACCGAAGCCAACCGCATCTTCATGGCTTCGGAGTCCTATGAGCTGCTGAAGTTCGGCAAGGGCTTCCCCGCGCCGAACGGCGGTTCCGGCTGGCTGAACGCCGACGGCTCGCTCGACCCCGCACAGGGCGTGCAGACCTGGATCACCTGCCGCATGGCGCACGTGTATTCCATTGGATCTCTGCTTGGCTACCCGGGCGCGGACAAGCTCGTGGACGCCGCATTGAAGGGTCTGACCGGCATTCTGCATGATGACGTCAACGGCGGCTGGTATCCGCAGGTCAACGAGGACGGTTCCCCCGCCGCAGACAAGATCTGCTACACGCACGCCTTCGTGATGCTCGCCGCATCCTCCGCGCTGCTCGCGGGACGTCCGGGAGCCAAGGAGCTGCTCGACGAGGCGCTGGCCACGTTCGACAAGCGCTTCTGGGACGACGAGACCGGCCTGGCAGTGGACACCTGGAACACCGAGTTCACCGAGCTCGACCCGTACCGCGGCCTCAACGCCAACATGCACACCACCGAGGCGTTCCTCGCCGTGGCGGATGCCACCGGCGACAACAAGTACCGCGTGCGCGCCGGCCGCATCATCGACCATGTGATCGGATGGGCCAAGGCCAACGAATGGCGCATCCCCGAGCACTTCAAGTCGGACTGGTCCGTCGACCTGGAGTTCAACGACGACAAGAAGGATGACCAGTTCAAGCCGTATGGCGCCACCCCCGGTCATGGCATCGAATGGGCTCGCCTGATCTCCCAGTGGGCGTTGAGCTCCTTCGCCAACCTGGAGGGCGCGCAGCCGTACATCGAGGCCGCCGAACAGCTGTTCGCGCGCGCCGTGGCAGACGGCTGGAACGCGGACGGCACCGTGGGCCTCGCCTACACGACCGACTGGAGCGGCAAGCCCGTGGTGACCGACCGCATGCACTGGACGCTTGCCGAGGGCCTCAACACCACCGCGACCCTGTACGCCGCGACCGGCAAGGAGGAGTACTCCGACTGGTATGCCACGTTCGCACAGTACGTCGATGAGCATCTCATCGACCACGAGGGCGGCTCCTGGTTCCACCAGCTCGACAAGGACAACAAGGTCATCGGCACCGTCTGGCCCGGCAAGTCCGACCTCTACCATGCCTTCCAGTCCACGCTGATCCCGTTCCTCGACCCGGCGGTCTCCATCGCCACCGCCGTCAAGAACGCCGCCTGATAAGTTCGCGACCTATGGTGAAGCCCCTGTTCCGATTGCTCGGGACAGGGGCTTCACCATTTCGATTGGCCAACTTCGCGGCCAACTTCGCGGCCAGACTCGTGACCAGCCTCGACCGGAGTGTCAGTTGAGTGTCAGTTGATAGTGCGGGAGGTACTGTCGCGGACAACCAAACTGGGTGTCAGGATCTTGCGGTTGCCGGAGACCTTCTCCCCCGCGAATATCTTCAGCAGCAGTTTCGCGATCTTCGAGCCGTATTCGCTCGCGTCACGATGCACGGAAGTGATCGATGGATATGCGGCCTCGCATACGAAGCTGTCCTCGAAGCTGACGATCGCGGGCAGGTTGAACGGGTATCGGGGACCTGTCAGCTCACCGACACCCTGCACGGTGCGTTCGTAATTGTCCAGCACATACCATTCGGTGATGGAATGCAGACTCTCGGCGGCCAAGGTCTCGCTTTCGTAGATGAACGCGGTGGGAGGCTGCGGCGATTGCAGCAGGTTCAATGTCATTTCGGACGCCACGCTGGAATCGAAGTAGGTGTAGTCGATATGGATGTCATCAAGACCGTACTTGTTCGCGAATTGCCGGAACGCCGCCTCACGTCCGCGCGAATAGTCCAGTGAGGGGTCGCCGGAGAGGTACGCGATGCGACGATGCCCCATCTTCCGCAGATGCTCGAGGATGGTGTCCATGGTTTTCGAATCGTCGATGGACAGCGAAGGCACCAGATTGTCAGGATCCGGACCGCCGGCCAGCACTGCAGGCAGGCCCAATGCGTTCATCAGCTTCGGCCGCTGGTCATCGACGCGCAGATCGACCAGGATGACACCGTCCACTCGTTTGCGGGAGGCCCAATCCCGGTACACCGCAAGCTCCTCCTTGGCGGATGAGCATGGCCGATAGAGCAGGCCGTAGCCCTTGAGACTCAGCGAAGCCTGCACGCCGGCCATGAAGTGCAGCATGAAGGCTTCCTCGTTGAGCCCCTGCTTGAAACGCGCCGGAGCGAACCCCACGGTCATGGTCTTCGAGGAACCCAGCGCCTGCGCGGCGTATACCGGCTGCCATCCCAACTTCGCAGCGGCCTCTTTGACTCGTTTCTTGGTCTCCGCCGACACCCCTGGCCGATCGTTGATGGCGAAGGACACCGCCGTCGGCGAAATGCCAAGGGCATCGGCGATATCCTTGAGACTCACGCGCGATGAACCGGAGGATAACTGAGATGCCGGCTGCGGCACATGCTCTTGGACGGACTTCATAACTCCCCCGTTCGCTCCGACGTCGATGAGGTCATGGGTCTATGACCTGCACCCGCAACATAGCGGAAGACCAATCATATCTCCAGCAACAATAACTATAAATTGTACCGTATTGCTAAAGCGTTTTAGTATCGCATTCCAATTATTATATGCCCGACGCCTGCGCGCTGTGGCGTATGTGTGTCTCGTATGGAGACACACATACGCAGGAACGACTGACAGGCCCCACATCCGGCAAGGGAACCGGAGGACGCCTAGCATCCCGCTAGAGGGAGACCGCCCTTCGATTTCCTGTCAGACACAGGGCCTGTCAGTCACCGCGAATCACATGCGCTTGCGCACCATGACGACGGCACCGGCAATGACGAGCAGAACCACGGCACCGGCTGCGACGACAGCCACGGAGGCACCGGTATTGACCAGTTTGTCCTTGGATGTGTCAGACGTCTCGGGCTTCTTGCCTGTATCGGTCTCGTCGCTAGGCTTGTCCGGCTTGTCGTCCGTGGCTGGCACCTCCTTGAACTCGACCGTCACACCCTCGCCGATCTCGGCATCGCCGAGTTTGGCCTTGATCGTGTACTTGCCGGCCTTGGCGGACACCACGTTCAGCGTCGAGGCACCGGAGGCGTCAGTTGCGATCGAGGTGTTGCCTTCGGCTGTGGTAACCCCGTCCGGCAGCACGAAAGCGACATCCGTGCCGGTCAACGGGTTGCCGAAGGAGTCCTTGACGGCGGCGGTCACGGTACGCGTGGCCTTGCCATCCGCGGCAGCCTCGCCGTCTACGGCGGTCAGGGTGGACTTTGCGGCATCCGGCTGGGTCGGATCGGCGACGGTGCAACCCTTCGCAATCTCATCGGCCGTCGGGATCTTCACCGGCTCGGTCTTGTTGCCGCTGTAGTCCTCGACCTGCACCCACAGCTCATGGCCGGTCGCAATGCTCTGGGTGTAGGACGCCGGCTTGGTACGGCCTCGGATGATGCCGGTGATCGGCGGGGTCTGCTGTGAATAGGTGTAGGTTGCACCCAGTTCCCTGCTCTGCGCATCGCCGTTCTCGTCGGTCCACTTCTCGGTCATGTACAGGTAACGCCAATCCTGGGTTTGCGGGCGAACCAGCGTCACGCTATCGCCATCCCACGTCACCGAGCATGCCGGGTAGGGCTCGATCGTCGCATCGGCAAAGCTCCCAGTTGCGGTAGCGGCCGCACCACCGGCGTTGTCGACGGTCAGCACATAACGGGAACCATCCACAGGGGCGTTGTCAATGGTCACGTCCGTCTTGTCAGCCGAGATCTTCACCGTTTGGGAGTACGGCTGCGCGGCATAGCGCCACGAACCGGTGTCGGATGCGAGGGTGACGGTCTTCTCGCCAGACACCTGCGGGTTCGTCCAAGAGACCTTGACCTTGCCGTCCTTGCCGGGTTCGACTTTCACACCGGACACGGATGCCGCCTCGTTGAGCGGCGCTTTGGCGGCGAGCGAGCGGGAGCCGTCCGCTCCCACGGCGTACAACCTGAGGGTGCCGGTCTTGGCGGGCAGGTGCTTGACGTATAGGGTGTCGTCGTAGCGGCCGCCGAGGAACGTGTCGTCGAGGTAGAGCAGGTAGTTCTTTGTGGTCGAGTAGTCGTCGATATCCCACTTGACGGTAAGCTCGTCGGAATCGGCGTAGGCGCGTTCGACGGCGAAGCCAGTCGGAGTCGCCGGGGTATGCGCCGCCCCATCGCTCACAGTGAGTTTGCCGATGTTCACCTGATAGTTGTCGATGGGGTTTGCACCAGCCTTGACGATCAGACCGAGCGTTGCGATCTTCTTGCCCGCATACTGGGACAGGTCTGCGGTCACGGTCTTCCATCCGTCGGTCTTAGCACCGTCGGCGACATCGACCGGCACGACGGCATTGGTGTCGTCGGCGAAGATCAGCGCGAGCTGCAGCTTAGAGTCATCGGATGAGAGCTTGTTGTACGTCAGATCGATCTTGGTGCCGCCGGTGACGTCCAAGTCGGTCTTGTACAGACGCATCGTGTTGTCGCTGGACAGCTTGCCACTCAGGACGAGCGAATCGCCGCCTTCATAGGCTCCGACCTTGGCATACGTGAAGCGCGGGGCCGCCACGTAGTCGGTACCGTAGTCGAAGTCGGCCTCGAGCGGGTCGGACTTGGCATCGATCCACCACTGCCAGGTCGGCAGGATGTCCTGAAGGTTGATATTGCCCCACTGCTGGTCGCTGGTCTGCTTGCCGCCGTCGCGCCATTCGAGGCCGTGGCCAGTGTTGAATGACGTGGAGAAGACGGTTCCGCCGATGACCGAGCGTTCGGCGATCTGCGAGGCGAAGCCCTTCCATCCGTCGTCGCTCGTGCCGTCGTCAATGTATGGGTCGGCGATGTCGGTGGTATCGGCCTCACCGGTGGATGAACCGGTCCACAGACGGCGTTCGCGGTCGAATACCTGGTTCTGGTACTTGGGATAGACCTTCTTGTCATCACCCAGCTCATGGGAGACGAAGTCGGCGCCAAGTGCGGCGATGCTCACGTACGGCTTGCCGTCGGCGTCCAGATTGACGTTCATATAGTTGGCGTTCGAGGAAATGTTGTCGAATTTCTCTTTTCCTGCCTCGATGCCCGCGAACACCGACGTCTTCGGATCGATGCCGAGGCTGCTGGCATGGTCCGCCGAATCCTTGAGCATATTGCCGCTGAACCAGTAGTTCAGGAAGATGGAATCAGAGACCTTGCCCTTGGCTGCATCCTGCACCCACGGCGAGTTGGCATCGTTGAACATATTCTGGTAGCTCACATAGCCGTCCGGATAGACTGCGGAGTCATACCACTGGATATAGATGCCCTGATCGACGATCTGCTTCATGAAGTCCTGGAACGCCGGGACATCCGCGGCATCAACGTTGGATTCCTGATTGACGAAGTAGCCGTCGAATCCGTAGTATTTGGCGATCTCCACCAGCTTGTCGGCCACAGGGTAGGTGCCGTCGTCGCGTTTGCCCTGCAGCAGGTCCCGGTATGTCTGCTCGCCACGGTCGTTGCCGGAGAAGAATATTGTCGCGATGGACTTCGCGCCGTTCTTGTGGGCGGCGTTCGTGTATGCGGCGTTCGGCAGATTCAGCGTGCCGAACTCGAACCACTTCTGGGTCCAATCGGACTGGGCCTTCTCGTCATACAGACTCTTTGGTGTGTTCGCGGTCGGCTGGCCGTGCCACGTACCGTAGTAGTCGGTGTACTGCCAGTAGTTGAACAGGTACTGCGAGAACACGTTGTTGTCATGGAAGGATTCGAAGAATGCGTTGCCGTAATCGCCGGCGAGGTTGAACATCTCCGTGTCGGCGGGCAGGTTCGGGTCCTTCTGAGTCGCGGCATTGGCGGCGATGCGGGTCTGCAACGGCACACGGGAACGCAGATACTCTGAATCCTTGTCCGCTGCCGGGTTCCAGTTCAGAATATCCAGACCGGTGTAACCATGCTGATATGGCTGGTTGGCTCCTGCCGCCTGCTCGGGATGGCTGGTATCGGCATACTGGCCACCCCATGGCATCGTGTCGGTGGCACTCGCCGGAGCCGCCAATGCCGCCAGCGTCGCCATCGACAGCACTGCAGCCAAACCGCTCCGCAGCCATTTCCTGTGTTGGTTCCGGGCGGAGATACGCCCGGCTGGATCGCCTGATGACAATCTCATCTATAATCTCCTTCGTTGTTTCCTTCTATCGGGTGACAACCCGCAGCCTTGCAGGTTGCGCGGATGACGGGCCGATGGCTCGTCATCGGGGGTGTGACGCGGTTCCAGCGCATCACACCCCACATTTTCCGTAGTGCCTTTTGGCCTACTCCAGTGTCACGGTGGCTGAATCGCCCATACCCGCTTCCAACGAACAGGTCACGCGTACCTGGCCATCGCCGGCGTCCCGCAGACGTTCGGAGGGGACGTGGAACGTGATGTCGCGGCGTTCGCCCGCCTCCATCGACACGTATGTCGAGTCGACGAGCATCGCCAAACGTGGGATGCGCCGGCCGCCACTGACGTGCGCGAACAGGTTCACTGCACCGGAAGCGGCACAGGCTCCGGCCGTCGCCGTACCCCGCACGACCAACTCACCTAGATGGGATTGCGCATCCATATGCATATCATCAAACGCCACTCCTGCCATCGCCCCTGCTCCGAACCCGAAGCTGCGCAGCACAGGCTCGGCTGCGTCCTTATAGACGTGAGCGGCGCTCTGCCGGTCGTTATACCGCACCGGAATGGCCGCGGGATAGGCTGGCAGCGTCACCGGAAGACGTCCCGGAAGGCCGGCTCCATCGACAAGCACGTCAGCCACTGCCTGCGGACCATACTGGCCGGCGTATCCTGCCCAAATCGTAACCGCGGAGCGCTCCATCACGTGGGTCAGCACATGGGCTCTGCCGCAGACCGTCACGGACACGACCGGGGCTGCGGTCAATGCCGTCACTTCGTCCAGCACGTCATCCTGATGCCAAGGCAGACGGATATCGGACAGGTCCACGCCTTCACCACAGGTGGCGCCATATTCGGCAACCGCCTTCGCGGCACCATTGTCGTCGAATTCGCTATCGTAGCTGCGTTCGCTGGTGCTGCCGCAGACGAACACCACGGCCGCCGCCCGCGCCCATTCCGAAGCCGGCACATCGTTCGTTTTGGCGGCCAGAAGGACCCGATTCTCTCCGAGACGCGCAACCAGCTGCCGGTATACGCTCGATTGTTCATCGGCGGGCAGTGGCGCGGTGTAATCACCCAGGAAACATCCGAAATCGTCAGCAAACGGGCCCGCGACAATCACCGGCCCTGCCTGGGCATCGACCATCAGGGCGCGGATATCATCAAGCGAGGCAGTGGATGATGGGTCATCCAGCAATGTCATCGCCTCGCGAGCCATGCGTTTCGCCTGTTCACGCCCCTGCTGCGTGGCCTGAGCGATGGCGTTGGCGTCCGGCACGGCGATCGAGGCGGCATCGGCACCGTCTTCAGGCAGAAGACCGAACATGTCTTTGAGCTCCAGCACGCGGCGCAATGCCGTGTCGACGGCATTCGACACCTGTTCGTCATCCGCGTATTCCTCAAGGTGGGTGAATCCCTCATCCCATAGGGATACGTCGACGCCAGCGAGCAGCGCGGCGCGCCCTGCGGCGGGAATGGAGGCGGCCATGTCTTCAAGACGGTCCACGGCCAGGCCATCGGCCATCACGATGCCGTCGAATCCGAGTTGGGTCCGCAGATAATCCTTGAGCAGCCATGGATTGGCGCAGCATGGCATCGAATCGATATCGTTGTAGGCAGCCATGAAGCCCAGGGCACCGGCGCGCACACCCGCGGCGACCGGCGGCAGATGGATTTCGTGAAGGTCATGAGTGCCCAGTACGGCGGATTGCCCGTTGCGGCCGCCAACGGCCTCGCCTTGTGCAGCCAGATGCTTGAGCACTACGGCCACTCCCCCATGGCCCACCTTGGAGCGGTGTTCACCCTGCATGCCCAGCACAATGGCCTCGCACATGCGTTCAGCCATCAGCGGATCCTCACCGAAGCATTCCTCGCAGCGTCCCCATCGCGGATCTCGGGCGATGTCGAGTCCGGAGACCAGCGCGATGTGCACGCCGCTGGCGGCCAGTTCAGCCGCGGCCGCCGATTCGGCCTGCCGCACGCCCTCGGGATCGAACGTGGCGCCAAGACCGAGATTCGTCGGCAGCACGGTGCCGCCAAGCGCCTGATGGCCATGCGGCGCCTCTTCGCTCAACAGCACGCCTACGCCATGCGCACCGCGTTCGAGCACGGTGTTCTGAATAAGCGCGACCGCTTCGCCGCGCTCCTCAGGGCGGATGCCGTTGCCCCAATGCTGGCCCGACCACGGGTCGGCGCGCATCAGTCCATACAGCACTCCCAGACCGCCCCAGCGGTCAATTTCACGTTTGAGCTCATCAGTGGCCACAAGCCTGCCGGACGCATCCCGGCGCACGGTCTTCCAACCGAGCAGACGCTGGTTGAGCTGTCCAACCTTCTCACGGAAACTCATCGATGCGATCAACCGGTCAATGGACGCTCGACCGTGCCGTCCGTCCACAGCGGCCATGCCGACGTTGCTGGCAATCATATTTTCCCTTTTCTCTCCATAGTGGCAATCGACCATTCGCTACCTGCAGCATGCGACCGCACGAACACATACACGATCCATCACACTCAAGAACGGTCAGAATATACGAAACCGGCTGTGGAACACCACAGATTCCACAGCCGGCAATCTATCAGTCGACCGATTCGAACGCCGGATCGGAGACCGCAGAATAGAACCGCGCCTTGTACGGCGTCTGGTCACGATACAGTTCGTCAATGCCGCGGCTTTCGAGTTCCTTGGCATCGGCCGCGACTGTGGAGGTGACGATGGTCGGGCGTTTGCCTGCCACCTCCAGCTTCATCCACATGTCGCAGATGGAACCTCCAGGCCCCAAGGTACTGCGGTCGATGGGATTGCCCTGCTCGTCCACGTCCACCACCACGGCGACGGACTTGGATTGCGCCGGCTTGGCATCGCGGTACTGCTTGGCGATGTCGCCGAATTCACGGCCGATAGGCTTGAGCTTGCCGTGCTCGTCGAACAGACCGAGCGAGTATTCGAGCTGCGGGAAGTCCGCCATGTCGGACGGTACGTCGTGCGAGCACCACCATGTGACGCCCCACAGGTTCGAGCAGTCGAGCGCCTTTTCA